>JANPCO010000030.1:0-10007 GCA_031430995.1 Sphingomonadales bacterium
AGCAGGTGCAGCCGTGCAAACGCTAAACCTGATCGCCGGATTGCCTGAAACGGAGGGTTTGCGGCTGTAGTGCTCCGGGCGTGACCCAGAACACTACAGTGCAGGGTTACGCGGCGACCTTTGCGTCTTCTAGCCAATGCAGGACTTTGTCTGGCGCACTTTCGCCGTAGGGATCAGCATCCGAGCCGTCGTTGTTTAGGCCTGGCTCTTCAAACCATGCGACGACTTTACCGTCTTCGACGACCATTGCGTAGCGCCATGAACGGTCACCAAAGCCCAAATGATCCTTGCTGATCATCATATTCATGCCGCGCGTGAAATGGCCTGAACCGTCGGGAAGGAGTTTTACCTTTTCAAGACCAAGCATTTTGCCCCATTGAAACATCACGAATGCGTCGTTGACGGATAGGCAGTAAACTTCGTCAGCCCCTGCGGCGCGGATCGCGTCATAGCTGGCTTCGTAGGCAGGGCATTGCTCACTCGTGCAGGTTGGGGTGAAAGCGCCTGGCAGTGCAAACACAACTACGCGCTTGCCGGAGAATACCTCATCGGTCGTTAAATCTTGCCAACGGAATGGGTTTGGTCCGTCGATGCTGTCATCGCGCACGCGTGTTTTGAAGGTTACCGTGGGGACGATGCGTTGTGTCATGCTTTAATTCCTTGTGTTAGGAGCATGATGCACTAATCGCGCCAGAAAAATTTGTGAAGTGAGTTAAAATCAATTGTGTGATCGATCCAGTCAATCAGTGTCTTGCCTCACATTTCTCCACGCGCACGGCGCAAAGCGAACCATTTTTTCACATTGGCATCGTGCTGAGCCAGTGTTTCGCCGAACACGTGGCCACCGGTGCCGTCTGCAACAAAGTAGAGGTAGCGGGTAGGCTCCGGATCAAGGGCAGCTGCAATGGACTCCTTACCGGGGTTTGTAATCGGACCAACTGGCAAACCCAATTTTGTATATGTGTTATAACCGTTTACGGCATCTTTTTCAGACTTCAGGATACGCCGACCTAGCGATTTACCCGCCGTATAGGGGTAGATGATCGTTGGATCCGCCTGCAACATCATGTTGATGCGAATGCGGTTGGAATAGACGCCTGCGACTGTGCGGCGCTCCGACGCTTTCGATGTTTCCTTTTCCACGATGCCCGCCAATATAATGGCTTCCTCAGGGGATCGCGCGACGCTGGTTGGTTTGCGTGCTGCCCACAGGTCAGCAAGTGTTTTTTTCATCGCCAATTGCATCCGCGCAACGACGGCAGAACGCTTTTCGCCGCGCGTGTAAGCATAGCTATCGGGCAAAATTGACCCTTCGGCAGGCACAGCCACATCGCCGGTGAGTAAAGCAGTCGCCAACAGCCGCTCATGCACAAGGATGGACGGCATTCCTGGCGGCACAATCACAAAGCGTTGAAATGTTTTGCCGGACTGGAGAAGCTCAAGTATCTCTGACGAACTCATCCCGGCCTTGATCTTATATTCGCCTGGCTTGATCGGATCGCTGCTGCCAAACACTTTGGCGTAGCGCAAAAACGCAGTTGACGAGTCTATCGCGCCCTCTTGTTCCAGCGCACGCGCCGCTGATGTCAGGCTGGAACCCGCGGCAATCACGACAGTGCCGTCCTTTTCCGCACTCCCGCCCGCGCAAGCCGTCAGCGCCAGCGCAATCAACAGTGCAAACAGCGACCGCATCGCCCTTACAGCGCGCGCATTACAAGCGATGCGTTGGTGCCACCAAAGCCGAAACTATTGTTCAGCACAGCCTTTACGCTTCGCTTTTTGGCGACATGCGGCACAAGATCAACGCCGATGCAGCTGTCTGACGGGTTGTCGAGGTTGAGGGTTGGCGGCACAATCTGATCACGCATGGCCAGGATGCAGAAAATGCTCTCCACTGCCCCTGCCCCGCCTAACAAATGCCCAATGGCTGACTTTGTGCTGCTCATCGACATCGTATTGAGATGATCGCCAAACAGGCGGCGCACGGCACCGAGTTCAAGTTCATCCCCCATTGGGGTCGAAGTCCCGTGCGCATTGATATAATCGATATCGCCGAGCGAAAGCCCTGACTTTTTCATTGCCATTTCCATTGACCGGAATGCGCCTGATCCTTCTGGATGCGGCGCGGTGACGTGATAGGCATCGCCTGACATGCCGTAGCCTATGACTTCAGCATAGATTTTTGCGCCACGTGCCTTGGCCCGCTCATATTCTTCCAGCACCACGACGCCAGCGCCTTCACCCATAACGAAACCATCACGTGCTTTGTCATACGGGCGAGATGCTTTTTCTGGCTGATCGTTAAAGCCCGTTGATAAGGCGCGGGCTTGGGCGAACCCGGCAATGCCAATCGGACAAATCGTGCCTTCTGCGCCGCCTGCCAGCATCACATCGGCGTCATCTAGTGCAATCATTCGTGCTGCATCGCCAATGGAATGCGCACCAGTGGAACAGGCCGTAACGACTGCATGGTTTGGGCCCATCAGGCCGTATTTGATGCTGACTTGACCAGAAATGAGGTTAATCAGTCGCCCGTGCACGAAATGCGGGCTGACGCGGCTCGGGCCTTTCTCGTTGAGCACCAGCGACTCACTGGCGATCCCGGGCAATCCGCCGATGCCGGAGCCAATGGAACAGCCTGCACGGAAACGCTCAGCTTCGGTCATGTCAGTCAGACCCGCATCTTCCAGTGCCTGGCTTGCGGCATCAATGCCGTAGATGATGAACGGATCAACTTGGCGCTGAACCTTGTGATCAACGCGCTTATCAGGATCAAAACCCCACGGGTGATCTTTGGGCTTCACTTCGCAGGCGATGTGGCATTTCTGGTCGCTGCTATCAAACCGCGTGATGGGGCCAGCGCCAGACTTGCTAGCGATCAGATTTGCCCAGACCAGTTCCACTTCAGCCCCAAGCGGGGTTACTAGTCCCAACCCGGTTACAACGACGCGGCGCATTGGCATCTCCACTTATTGGCCCGAACACGATTTGAAACGAAAACGGCCTCCAGGCAAGCCGTGGAAGCCGTTTCGCATAAAACCCAAAACAATCAAGGCAGGATCAACTGTGCCGCCCTTTCACTCAGGCCTTGTTGCTGTCGATATAGCTGATGGCATCGCTTACAGTGGCAATTTTTTCGGCTGCATCATCAGGAATTTCGACGCTGAACTCTTCTTCAAATGCCATCACCAGCTCAACAATGTCAAGGCTGTCTGCGCCAAGGTCGTCGATAAAGCTCGCCTCTTCAGTCACTTTTTCGGCTTCTACACCCAGATGTTCGACGACGATCTTTTTAACGCGGTCAGCTGTGTCGCTCATGAATATTCCTTCTCGTTAATGTGTGAGCAATGTTCTGGCACTGCCCTAATGCGCGGTGTATTGGCTTGCAAGTCCCTAAGATTGCCTCGCTGGCCGACACGGCGAGATACCCAGCCACAATGGTTAACACTTTATTGGCGAAATGCCCTTAATTCATGGCTGTGGAACAAGCTTTAAATGACCATTCCTGGGTGAATGAACAGCGGATCCGGATGGTCTCGGTGCTCATGATCATTGCAACTGTAGCAATGGTCACTTATTTATTTGTCACCGCGCACGGAACCGTTGACCGTTTCGGTCGCCCACTCGGGACGGACTTTTCAAACGTCTGGACGGCGGGAAAGATGGCGCTAGACGGTCAGGCGGCAGACGCGTGGGATTGGACAAAGCATCACGCAGTGCAGCAGGCGGCGCACCATGATGCGAACATCCCGTTCTACGGATGGCACTATCCGCCGCCTTTCCTGTTGATTGCAAGTCTGCTGGCACTACTTCCGTACACTGGCGCTCTGATTGTTTGGCAAGCGGCAACACTTGCGTTGGCACTCAAAACATTTCGCGCGATTCTGACTGGCACGAACGCGACGTTGGCCGCACTTGGCTTTCCAGTGGTGTTGATTTGCCTTGGTCACGGCCACAACGGCTTTTTGACCGGAGCGTTGATCGGTGGCGGGATGCTCCTGCTTGACCGGCGGCCTTTTGTGGCAGGACTGTTACTGGGTTGCATGATTTACAAGCCTCAATTTGGCCTGATCATTCCCATAGCGTTACTTTTTGGGGGACATTTTCGGGCAATCACAGGTGCATGCCTTTCCGCGGCGCTACTTTGCGGCTTAACTTATGCCATCTGGGGATGGCCCGTTTGGCAGGCTTTTTTTGATTCGTTGCCGCTTTCGCAGTCGATTGTGATTGAACGGGGATCGACGGGATGGGAAAAAATTCAAAGCGCATTTTCCGCCACCCGCAGATTGGGCGGCACAGTCGAACTCGGATGGGCGATCCAGACGGTTGTGACATTAGCGGCGGTTGCAGCCGCAGCCTGGGCTTCACGGCGCGTCAACCCCGCCGTGCGCAACGCGGTCGTCATGACAGCCATGTTGTTATCAACGCCGTATATTTTGGATTATGACCTGATCCCGATGGGACTGGCCATCGCTTTCTTGGTAAAAGATGGGATGGAGCGTGGGTTTCTGGCATGGGAAAAATCGCTTTACGCAGTGGCCTGGGCCGCCCCTTTTGTCGGCCGCACCGTGATGAGCAACTTGGCCATTCCCCTTGGCCTGATGGCAATGATAACGATTTTGGTGCTTGGCTGCCGACGGGCAGCACTGCTCGATCATCAAGGATGGCGGCTGCTATAGCATTGCCATGCCGCCGTTAATGTGAAGTGTCTGGCCAGTGATGTAGCTGGCTTCGCGGCTGGCGAGATAAGCAACGCCTGCACCGATATCGCTACCCTGCCCCAACGCGCCGACTGGGATTTTGGCGACTAGCGCTGCCTTTTGCGCGTCTGGCAGGCCGTCAGTCATCGGCGACGCAATAAAACCGGGGGCAACGCAATTGACCGTGATATTACGGCTAGCAAGTTCTTGCGCCAATGCCTTTGACATAGCAGTAAGGCCCCCTTTTGACGCTGCATAATTGGCTTGGCCGGGATTGCCAGTTGCCCCGACAACGGATGTAATTGTGATGATCCGCCCAAAACGCGCTTTCATCATGGGCTTGGCAGACGCACGGATCAGGCGAAATGCTGCTTCCAAATTGATGCGTATCACATCGTCCCATTCCTCGTCTTTCATCCGTATGATCAAATTATCACGCGTCACGCCTGCGTTATTCACCAATATGTCAAGTTTCCCCAGCGCCTCCACCGCGCGGGGAATGAGCGCATCGACTTCAGCCGCAACACCAAGGTTGCATGGCAAAACGAGAGGATCACCGGGCAGCGTCGCCGCCACGGTTTTCAGCGCATCCTCTCGAGTGCCAGAAAGCGCCACTCGCGCGCCTTGATGGGCCAAAGCAGCGGCAACGGCAGACCCAATTCCGCCGGATGCACCTGTTACAAGAGCAGTCATTCCTGTGAGATCGAACATGATGGCTCCTTAAATTGGTTTCGCACAGAGGGGCTGAGAGGCGTATGGTTATTGAGCAAACGGCTGGCTGCCAATTTTGCGGCCGTCACAAATGTTTGATCAGCGCTTCGATATCGTCCATCGAGATCACCGACGATACTTCAGCATCAGGGGAAATGCGTTTGACCATGGGGCCAACGACTTTTCCGCCGAATTCGGCAAATTCGTCAACACCCGCATTTGTCATGGTCGCAATGGATTCGCGCCAGCGGACACGGCCTGTGACCTGTTCGACAAGGAGAACGCGAATGCGGTCCGGGTCAGCAACGGGTGCAGCGGTGACATTGGCATAAACTGGAACAAGCGGCGTTTGCATTGCGGCCCCAGCCAGTGCCGCCGCCATTGCGTCAGCGGCTGGCTGCATCAATGGGCAATGAAACGGCGCAGAGACAGGCAGTAAAACCCCACGCTTGATGCCAAAATCCTTCACCATCACAATTGCGCGCTCAATCGCGCCGCGGTGGCCAGAGATCACGACTTGACTGGGATCATTATCATTGGCGACTGTGCAGACTTCGCCCTGCGCAGCGGAATCAGCCAAGCTTTGCGCCTTTTCGATATCCGCCCCTAGCAGAGCCGCCATTGCGCCTATGCCAACTGGCACAGCGGCTTGCATCGCTTGGCCGCGTAATTTCAGCAGCTTTGCTGTTGTTGCCAGATCAAGAGCCCCAGCAGCACATAGCGCGCTATATTCCCCAAGGCTATGACCCGCGACGAAATCTGCCTTGTCGGCCAAGCTGATACCGCCTTCGACGCTGAGCACCCGCAATGTCGCCATGGCATTGGCCATAATCGCAGGTTGCGCATTTTCAGTCAGTGTCAGTTGATCTTCTGGACCTTCTGTCATCAGGCGAAACAAATGCTGACCCAGCGCGTCATCCACTTCCTGAAAAACCGCCCGCGCCGCCGGGCTCGCATCGCAAAGCGCCTTCCCCATGCCAACGGCTTGGCTGCCCTGCCCTGGAAATATAAAAGCCCGCAATTTTTCCTCCTACCCTCTTTGTCAGTCCGGTTAGTCAGAGACAGAGTGAAGTGCAACTAGAGTGAGGCCCGACACCATCATCACGCGGCGTAAACGGAGTTTTAGGCCATTTCTGGTAGCGCCAACGGATGGTGACGGCATATCGACCTTTCTGGCTCTGGCTTTTGTACAGCGGAAGCATGTTTTGCGCCCCTTCACTGGTCGCAGCACAGGATGCGCCGGTAACCAGCCAAAACCTTGCCCGCGAAATGATGAAAGCGCCTGTGGACGCGGCTAATGGGGAAGAAAAGGCCGCTGTTGCGGTTGCGGAGTCCCCAGACACGGACCGCACGAACAGCGCGGTGTCTGACCGAATTCAAGTGGGTGCAGTTCATATTTCTGGCCGTTCCGCTCTTCCTCAATCAACCTTTGCAGAAATCGCGGACAGATATATCGGCCAGTCTGTTGATAAGGCGGGGCTGCAAGAGCTCGCCCACTCCATTGCGAGTGAAGCCCGTTCAAAAGGCTTTATCTTTGCCAGTGCAGCGATCCCTGCACAGGCCGTCGACATGGGCATTGTGCAAGTCGATCTGAACGAGGGCGATGTTGATGAAGTGCGAATAACAGGCACAAAAAATCGCCGCGTTCATTCCATTCTCAACCGTCTGGTTGGTAAAGGCGCGCAGCGGAGCGATGTGGAGCGGGCAATTTTGATTGCTGGCGACGTCCCCGGCATCGTCATCGAAAAGACCAATTACGTTCGCGAAGCTGGTCGCGGCGTTTTGATTGTTACAGCGTCTGAAAACCACAGCAGCGGCCAAGCGCGCCTCGATAATTATGGCACCGATTCAACTGGGCCGTTGCGCGCTCGCTTGGGTCTGGAACTTAACGGACTGCTGACCTCAGACGACAGTGTGACGGTCAATATCATCGGCAACCCCGTGGCCCCCAAAGAATTGGTATATGTGTCTGCGCAATATAGCGTTGGCCTGGGCAATAGCGGAACCAAGGCAAGCCTTTCGGCTGGCAGTGGGCGCACAGAGCCCGGAGGCCGGAGGCCGGGGTTCGAATCGATCGGGCGGAGTAGCTATCTCTCGGCAGCAGTCATTGCACCTGTCATCCGCAGCAATGCTGCTAACTTTTATGTGTCAGCAGAACTGACTTATCTGGTCGTGGATCAAAACTACATCGCTTTCGGGCAGGAGAATGATGACATTGTGACCTTCACCGCCTCCGCTTGGGGCAACGTCCGTGTGGCTGGTGGACGGGCATCGGCTGGCGTTGCTATTACGCAAGGTTTGGGAATTTTTGGAGCAACTGAACGGAACGATCCGCTGTCGTCCCGCTTCGATGCCAGTGGCCAATTCACAAAACTTAACAGTTGGGTCAACTGGACTGGTGGTCTGGGCCGTGACTTCAGCTTGCGCCTGGCGCTGAATGCGCAAATCGCATCGCAGCCTTTGCTGGCCTCTCAGACAATTGGCGTCGGCGGCCCGGCCTTTGGACGTGGCTATGATTTTTCCGAACGCGTTGGCGATAACGGCGTGCTGGGCAGCGCTGAAGTGCGCCGTAATTTTGATAAACCCCTGCCGTTTGTTAACTGGGCGCAAGTCTACGGCTTTGTTGACGGCGGCTATGTCTACACTCTGCGCGACGGAAACGGCAGCAGTGCGCTATATTCAGCGGGCGGCGGCGTCAGGTCAGGGATGGGGAGAGCGAACCTAGCGTTACAAGTCGCGATGCCAATCAACGCAGCGCGCGCGTCAGCCGGTGACAAATCACCGCATGTGAATTTCTCAGTCGGATATGATTTTTAGCCATCGCTGGATCGCTGTGCACCGGGCTTGTCCCGGAGCACAGGAGTCCCAGACACAGAAGCGTCCTCCCTGGGCTCCGGGTCAAGCCCGGAGCACGACGGTGCGCTGCTAACGCTTTTGCAGCTTTGAAAGCGTTGTTGCCAGATAGTTCAGCCGCCCCGTTGGCAACACATCAACTGCCACCTTAGCGGGCTTCGCACCAACACCCGCCCTCGGCAGCAGCATCGGTGCTTTGCCGTCTGGATAAATAAAGCCGTGCACTGGCCAAATGCCAGTTCCAAGGGCCTGAGACGGGGCAAACCAGACGCGAACTTTGCTCCAGTCTCCCGCGTCTGACACGTCAACGACTTTCACATCCCGTTCGATTTGACCGCGGACGCCGTTGATGGGCGACCAGTTGCTGTGTGTGACCAATATGGTGCGGCTATCAATGACTTTACTGACCGCCGCGACATGGCCCAGCCGCATCGCGCCGTGCGGTTTGAACGCCAGCACGGCACCGCTTTTTGGGGCATCGCCGCGCCGGTAGTGGCCCTCTGCTTGGTCCCACCAGGTATACGCATCACCTCTGATCTGGATGCCCGATAGCGAGCGCGCCACAGGCACACATTCATAGCGGGGCAGTATTGGCAGCGCGCTGGCCGGACAGGACGCAAAAATCAAAAGCGAAACTGCACCGCAAAAGGCCAACCGCATTTATAATGCCTCCCCGAACATCATGTCCGTTATGGATGCAATGGCAAAAATTGGTTGCCAGTGTCTTAACCGATCGGTGGAAGGCGACAAATTTGCGGTGACTTGTGCTGACGCGGCAATGCCGCCACTGTTCAGACAATAACCAACCCTAGGAGAGCCGCTTTGAAGTCCAGCGCAGACCTGTTCGCCGCCGAATTCGCGACCTTACCTGATCTGGTCAAGGCCCATGCCACCGAACGCCCCGAGGGGATCGCCGTTGCTGATCCTGATACCCGGATGAACTGGCGTGATTTTGACGCGCTGGTTGACCGGATCTCCGCGCGCTTGCAGGCAGATGGTATCGGACGCGGTTCCGCTACGGCTTTGGCGGGCCTCAACAGTGTAACACAAGTGGCTGCTTTCATTGCAACTTTGCGGGTGGGTGCTGAAGCTGGCTTGATCACCAGCACTGCAACCGGCGAACAAATGGCGGCGATGATCACGGACTCCGGGGCGACGCATCTGTTCCTCGACAAAAAAGCCGCCGAGAGCTTGGCGGGGCAAAGCTTTAGTGCCCCGCACCTTATATCACTGGATGAAAGTGCAGCGGGCGCGCCGCTTTCGGAATGGATGGCAGCGGAAGGCAGCGCGCCCACGCCAGTCGAGATTGAACCCACTGATGCCTTCAACATCATTTACTCATCAGGAACGACAGGCACACCCAAGGGCATTGTTCACAGCCACGCCATGCGGTGGCAGCATATCAACCGCGCGCTAGCGGCTTACGGATCGGATGCCGTCAGTTTGCTCTCCACGCCGCTTTATTCAAACACGACAATGGCCAGTTTCCTGCCCACACTGGGCGGCGGCGGCACAGTCGTCATGATGCGCAAATTCGACGCGCTGGGTTTTCTGGAACTGGCAGAGCGTGAACGGGTGACGAATACGATGCTCGTGCCCGTACAATATCGCAGGATCATGGCGCATCCTGAATTTGATCGCTTTGATCTCAGCAGTTTTCGCATGAAATATTGCACAAGCGCGCCCTTTGCCGCTGCGCTGAAGGCTGATGTCGTCGCGCGCTGGCCCGGCGGGCTGGTCGAG
>JANPCO010000031.1:0-12132 GCA_031430995.1 Sphingomonadales bacterium
GGGGCAGGGCCGTAAACGTGCATCCCGTCCACCGTCGGTGCGGACTTGCCAATCGCGCTTGCGGCGTTGGTGGCAGCGCGCTGATCCTCCGACGATATGATAATGGCGGCAAAACGCCCGAACGGCGGCACCCCGGCTTCGCGCCGCGCTTCCGTTTCGGCTGCGTAAAAGCGATCAGCGTCACCTGAAACCAGCGCGCGGATGACGGCGCTGTCGGGGGCGTGAGTTTGCACAAACACACGCCCGGGCTTGGTCCCTCTGCCCGCCCGCCCGGCCACTTGCATGATCTGCTGAAAGGTCCGCTCCGCCGCGCGCAAATCGCCGCCTTGCAAGCCTAAGTCTGCGTCAATCACGCCCACAGTGGTGAGGTTGGGGAAATGATAGCCTTTAGTGACCAATTGCGTGCCCACAACGATGTCAATCTCACCAGCCTCCATACGCCCGACAAATTCGGCGGCTTTCGCAGGCGACGTGAGCGTATCAGATGTGACAATTGCACGCCGCGCCTCGGGGAAAAGGGCTGTGACTTCATCGGCAATGCGTTCCACACCCGGCCCGCACGCAACCAGCGCATCCTCTTCATGACATTCTGGACACGCCCGCGGTGGCGGTTCGGTGTGGCCGCAGTGGTGGCATTGAAGACGGCTCAGCAAGCGGTGCTCGACCATCCACGCGGTGCAATTGGGGCACTGAAAACGGTGCCCACAGTGGCGGCACAGCGTGAGCGGGGCAAAGCCGCGCCGGTTGAGGAACAGCAGGGATTGCTCCCCCTTTTCCAGTCCCTCCTCAAGGGCCGCAATCAGCGCAGGGGCCAGCCAGCGCCCGCGCGGCGGCGGATCAGCGAGCAGGTCCAGCGCCTCCATCTTTGGCATTTGCGCGGCACCATAACGGCCGGGAAGCTTGATTTCCTGATAGCGTCCGCTGGCCACTTGCTGCCGCGTTTCTATGGCAGGTGTGGCCGTCGCAAGGATGACAGGCACCCCTTCAAATCGCGCCCGCATGACGGCGGCATCACGGGCATGATATTGAACGCCTTCTTCCTGTTTGAAACTGCTCTCATGCGCTTCGTCAACAATGATCAGGCCCAAATTGCGATAGGGCAGATAAAGCGATGATCGCGCGCCGACAGTGACCAACGCCTCCCCATCGGCAATTGCCCGCCACGCTCGGCGGCGCTGCGATTGGCGCAAATCGCTATGCCAGGCAATCGGCGCATGTCCGAACCGCGCAGTGAAACGGCGCAGGAAGGGCTCAGTCAGCGCTATCTCAGGAAGCAGTACCAACGTCTGACGGTCCATGCGGATCGCCTCTGCCACAGCCTCAAAATAGACCTCAGTCTTGCCACTGCCTGTCACCCCGTCGAGCAGAACAGGCGCAAACGCCTGCGCCTTCACCATCGCCGCCAGCGCCGCTGCCGCTTTGGTCTGATCCGGGTTTAGCGCAGGCGGGGCAAAAGCTGGGTCTGGCGGAATGAACGGCGTGTCGAGCATAACGACGTGCGGCTCCAGCACACCCAGTTTGATCAGCCCGCGGATGACGGCATCGGACACGTCGGCGATGATCGCCAACTCTTTGATCAGACCCTGCCGCTCACCAATGCGTTCAATGGCCTGAGCGCGTTGCGGGGTGAGTTTTATATCCACACCGCTCAGGCTGAGCTTGACGAAGCCTTGTTCCACTCCGCCCACCGAGGCTTCGTCAAGGTCAGCCTGAGCGGAAATAGAGGCAGCGAGCCGATACTCGACCACTGTCCGCCCGCCCTCCAGCGCAGATGGGTTGGAAAGCACCATCCGCAGCACCGCAGGAGGCGGGGCAAGATAATAGCTGGCCGTCCATTCAATCAACCGGCGCAGCGGCGCACCAATCGGCGGCATATCATAAACGTGCAGCAGATTGCGCAGCCGATTGTCGCCAACTTCACTGGCGGACGGCATGGCCTCCTCTTCCCACACCACACCCACCATCTGCCGCGGGCCCAGCGGAGCCAGCACAATGCTGCCCGGTTCCACGGACATGCCTTGCGGCACCCGGTAATCGAGCGGACCAAGGGCAGGGTTAAGCAGAAGGACGCGGGCACGGGACATGGATGGGCCTTAGGCTAAGCGGCGAGGAAACGGAAAGCGGTTTGATGATTTTCATGTTTGGGGGCCACCCTCAAAAAAGCCCGGAAAACCGCCTAAGGTAACACTAAAATTTACTTACGCGGCGGGATAACATCAGATTAACCCTCCGTCATTGCGAGCGAAGCGCGGCAATCCAGTGCAGCGGCGGATCAAGAACATTATGTGAACATTTGATCAATGTCAAGATTGGACAGCGATGACAGGGCATTAGGCGCGCAGCACCCCACTTTGCCGCTCGCTTCCAATTTGACTGAATTTCCGTCGACCGCTAAATACGAAAATTGGTAGTGCAAAATCTCCAAACCGCTCCTCATGGCGGAAATAGCGGCACTCTTTCATGCAAATCTCAACAAGCGTGTTGACCGGCACCGAACACTGTAGGCGCCGTTGGCCTTTGCTATCGATTTTGGGATTAAGCCTGATTGCGCCGAGGCGGTTTTCAATCACTGCCTTCGCCGCACGAACCCACGCACGCGCATTGCTCTCACCGCCAAGTTGAAAGCGAGTGAGGCTGATACCCTCATGTAACTCTCTTACTTCGTTAAGGGTCACGCACCCGCGCAAACTGCCTAGCGCTTCCGGTGAAAGCAGAAATTCATGGACAACTGAAAAGGCTTTGCGATCAGGAAGTTGTCGATAGGCCCCAACAATCATGCGGATTGGCTGGTCAATAGTCCAAAACCGCCGTGCATCAGACAGACCGATCAGCTTGTTTCCAGTGGCCTTTATGCTGGTTGGCAGCCCACGCTCGCGGTCGAACTGAGCCTCAATATCAAAACTTGCAGTAGCGGAGCGCCCTGAATCGGATGAGCCGGGGAAGCGACCACATCCTTTGACAAAATCTTCAAACTTCTTGCCGTGAAGCTGATTATTGGTCATCCGTAACTGGCTCGATAGGCATCCACCAATTCCGCCTTACCTATGCTAGGGTTACCAGCCGTACGATGCTTAATTATGTCCCAATCTATAGTTCGTAGCCGGTCAAGCAACGTATTGCTGCATCCCTTTGCCTTTATGAAATAGTGAGATTGTGAAGATTTCTGAAGGCCTTCAACTGATACCATTCCTGCGCGCGCGCCAACGCGTTGAAATGCAAAATCGCCGGTTGCCTTAGCAACAAAATCAAAGTCGCGATGCTCTCGCGTAGCTCGAACAAGCGGGCGAAGTGTTGATCGTTTTTCCCAAATTTGAAAAACAGTCGGCACGGAATAAGGCTCGCCTTCAAATTCGAACGAATTTTCGTCAAGCAACATCTCAGAAACAAGATGCATGCGACGATCAAGTCGATTGGAAAAGCTGGGCTTTTCAAATGTTCGTGGCACTATAAACGCGATTAGATCAGCAAAAGTTGCTGCATGATCGAAGAAACGTCGGGCCAGCGAGGCGTTTTTACCAAAAGGTGGATTACCTACCACTGCAATGCGCCTCTTCACTTCTCCGGGATGCCAACTGAGAAAATCGGCAGTCATAACATCTGCCCTTTGACTGTGAATATCCAGTCCAATGCGCGGATAAGGTAAGTGATCAAGAAAGGCACCACGTCCAGCCGAGGGCTCCAGCCAGAGCCAGTTTTCGCTTTCCAATAGTTTGAGTTGGGTAACTAACTGAGCGCAGCGTTGCGCCACATCCGAACGAGTAAAGAACTGGTCATGGTGACGCGCAATCAGCCGTGTTGATGGAGTATGGATTACGGGAAAACTCATCGTCGCCCTCACGCACGGTGTTCTTTATCCGTTCTTTGCTGCCGAAGGCGACCGCCGTTGTCAACCATTAGCGTAAAAGCAAATCAGTCATCCGCTGCCCTGAGCTTATCGAAGGACCGGTTTGCCCTCGGTGCCAAATCGCGGTGTCGTCAGTGCGGCCCTTCGACAAGCTCATGGAAAGCTACTTCATTCTCCCATCAGCGCGTAATTTCCCCCGCTGCCAACACTGCGAGCGTCACCAGTTCCGAAGCATTGGATGCCATGGTGGCAATCTGGACGGATTTTTCCATACCAACCAGCATGGGCCCAATCACTGTATCGCCACCCAGTTCGCGCAGCAGCTTGGCCGATAGGTTGGCTGATTGCAGGCCGGGCATGACCAGAACATTGGCGGGGCCGGACAAGCGGCTGAAGGGGTAAGATGCGGCCAGACGCGGGTTGAGTGCCACGTCCGGTGCCATTTCGCCTTCATATTCAAAGCTGACCCCGCGCGCGTCGAGGATTTCGACGGCTTCGCGGATGGGTCCAAGCCAATTGCCTGGGGGATTGCCGAAGGTGGAGTATGACAGGAACGCCACACGCGGTTCATGGCCCATGCGGCGCGCCACGGCGGCGGTCTGTTCGGCAATGTCCGCTAGTTCGAGCGCAGAAGGACGTTCATGCACCGTCGTGTCGGCCATGAACACAGTGTGATGCTGACCGACGAGCACATGAATGCCAAAGGCCGTGCGCCCCTCGGCTGGATCAAGGACACGGCGGACTTCTCGCATGGTCTGGGCAAACCCGCGCGTGACGCCTGTGATCATCGCGTCGGCCTCTCCCATTTTCAGCAGAAGCGAGCCGAACACATTGCGATCCTGATTGACCAGCCGTTCGCATTCGCGCCGCAAATATCCGCGCCGTTGCAGCCGTTCATACAAGATGTCCGCCATGGCAGGCACCAGCGGCGAATTGCGGCTGTTGTGGATCTCAAAGGAATCCGGATCATCGACTCCCAGTTCGATCAACTTGTCACGCACACTATCACGACCGATCAATACAGGCGTGCCGCAGCCGCCATCGCGGAAGGCAATCGCCGCGCGCAGCACAGTCTCTTCCTCTGCCTCGGCAAAGATAACGCGCTTGGGGTGCGCGCGCGCCGTGTCATAAGCCAGCGTCAGCACGGATGTGGTCGGGTTTAACCGCGCGCGCAGGGTCTGGCGATATTCCTCCATATCGAGGATGGGCCGCGTCGCCACGCCTGTGTCCATGGCTGCCTTGGCAACGGCCATCGGCACGACTTCCATCAGGCGGGGGTCAAAGGGCGCAGGGATGATATAGTCATTGCCGTAACGGGCCTGCAACCCGCCGTAGGCCGCCGCCACTTCCTCAGGCACAGCTTCACGGGCCAATTGCGCAATGGCGTGGGCAGCGGCGATTTTCATTTCTTCGTTGATGGCCGTTGCCCGCACATCAAGCGCACCGCGAAAGATGAAAGGGAAGCCGAGCACGTTGTTGACTTGATTGGGATAATCCGAGCGCCCCGTGGCAATGATGCAATCCGGCCGCACGCGCTTTGCCTCTGGCGGCGTGATTTCTGGATCAGGATTGGCCATGGCGAAAATGATCGGGGCCGGGGCCATTTTCTCCAGCATATGGGGTTGCAGCGCATCCTTGGCCGATAGCCCGAGGAAAATATCCGCGCCAACCAGTGCTTCTTCCAGAGTGCGGGTCTCGGTGATGGCGGCGTGAGCAGATTTCCACTGGTCCATTCCTTCCAGGCGGCCCTGATAGATCACGCCCTTGCGGTCACACATGATGACGTTTGACGGCGTGACGCCCATCGCCTTCATCAGCGCCGTGCAGGCAATTGCAGCCGCGCCTGCGCCGTTGACAACGACTTTGACTTCGGAAAGTTTGCGCCCAGTCAGCTGGCAGGCATTGATCAGGCCAGCGGCGGAAATGATTGCTGTGCCGTGCTGATCATCATGCATCACCGGAATTTTCATCCGCTCTTTCAGGGCCTGTTCGATGATGAAACATTCAGGGGCTTTAATGTCTTCCAGGTTGATCCCACCAAAGCTGGGTTCAAGAAGCGCGACGGCATTGATGAACGCTTCAGTATCTTCGGTGGCCACTTCCAGATCGATGGAATCAACGTCGGCAAAGCGTTTGAAGAGGACGGCCTTCCCCTCCATCACAGGCTTGGACGCAAGCGCGCCCAAATTGCCAAGGCCCAGGATGGCCGTGCCGTTTGAGATAACCGCCACCAGATTGCCTTTGGCCGTGTAGTCATAGGCCAGCGCAGGGTCCGCTGCGATGGCGAGCACAGGCACGGCGACGCCCGGCGAATAAGCCAGGCTCAAATCCCGCTGGGTCGCCATTGGTTTTGACGCAATGATTTCGATTTTACCAGGGCGGCCTGTGGAGTGATAAAAAAGCGCCTCGCGCTCAGAAAATTGCACTTTGGTATCGCCGCTCATCGGAAGCCCCTCTTTGGTCTGGTGTGTCAGGTGCGACCTGTTGGAACAGACCTTAGGGGCAGTTGGCCGTTTCGGGAAGATGGCTTTGTCTCTGCTCGCAAAATCGCTATCGCAGCGCCGTGGCTTACCTCGATTCCCCGCCTGTGACCCCCATGATGGTCCAGTATTTTGCGCTGAAGGCGCAGGCGGAGGATTGCCTGCTGTTCTACCGCATGGGCGATTTCTTTGAGCTTTTCTTTGAGGATGCAAAAGTTGCCGCTGCGGTGCTGGATATTGCGCTGACGGCGCGCGGCGAACATCACGGCCTGCCCATCCCGATGTGCGGTGTGCCCATTCATGCCGCCGATGCTTATCTCGCTCGGCTGATCCGGGCCGGTCACCGTGTTGCAATTGCTGAACAGACCGAGTCGCCCGCAGCGGCCAAGGCGCGCGTCGGCAAATCGATTGTCGCGCGCGGGATCGTGCGGGTGGTGACAGCAGGAACGCTGACCGAGGAAGCTCTGCTCGAATCGCGCGCTTCAAACTGGCTGGTTGCGCTAGCGCCAGTGGGTAATGTGGTTGGCTATGGCGCAGTCGATATTTCCACTGGCCGGTTTGAATTGGGCGAAGTGAACGCAGGCGGTTTGGATGCAGAACTGGCGCGGCTCGGGCCTTCGGAGATTGTAGTTCCTAGTGCTCCTGCGAAGGCAGGAGCCCAGATTGGGGAGCGTGAAAGCTGGCCTTCTGCGTTCGCAGGAGCACAAGAACGGCCCCGTGCTGAATTTGATGCGCTGACTGGGGAACGCCGCCTGAAATTGCTGTTCCGCGTTGCGACGCTTGACGGGTTTGGTGGCTTTTCCCGCGCAGAACTGGCGGCTTGCTCCGGGTTGCTCGCCTATCTCGATCATGTTGGCAAGGGCAAGCTGCCGTTTCTGGAACCGCCGCAAAAACGGTCTGTCGCTGACCATATGGCCATCGATGCGGCCACACGGGAAAGTCTGGAACTCGTGCGATCTGCCGGGGGCAGTCGAGCCGGATCGTTGCTGGATGCTGTGGACCGCACTGTGACGGGGGCAGGGGCGCGGATGCTGAGCGGGGATCTCTCTGCGCCACTCATGGACGCGCAGGCCATTACGCAGCGGCTTGATCTGGTCAGCTGGTTTGCCGACAGTCAAGCAGAGCGGGAACGCGTGCGGGCGTCGCTGAGAGCGCTGCCCGATGTGGCGCGTGCGCTCGGGCGAATTGCAGCAGGGCGAGGCAGTCCGCGAGATTTGGGCCAACTACGTGACGGCCTGAACGAAGCGTGGAATTTGCGCGAGCGCTTGTCGCGACTGGAAGAACTTCCCGCGTTGCTGACGTCACTTCTCCCCAAGCTGGATGGTCATGCCGCGCTGGTCGATCAGTTGCACCGCGCGCTGGTGGCGTCGCCGCCGATTGATGCGAACGGGGGCGGGTATATTGCGGAAGGCTATGACGCGGCGCTTGACGATCTTCGCAATCTGGGCGGCGACGGCAGGCGCGCGATGGCGGTGCTGGAAAGCGAATATCGGCACCGCACGGGCGTTGCTGGCCTGAAGATCAAGCATAACAACGTGCTGGGCTATCATATCGAAGTGTCTGCCAAAAATGCTGACGCCCTGATGGCAGCGGAGTCTGGCTTCACGCACCGGCAGACGCTGGCGGGTGTGGTGCGGTTCAATGCGCCTGACCTGCACGAACTGGCGGTCAAGGTGACGCAGGCCAGCGGCCATGCACTGGCCGCAGAAGCGGCGCATCTGGAGGAGCTGACAGCACTTGCGCTTGAACGTGCGCGCGAAATTGCGGCCACGGCAGATGCCTTGGCGCGGCTTGATGTGGCGTCGGCGCTGGCAGAACGCGCGATTGAAGGCGGATGGTGTCGTCCCCGCTTCGTGGCTGATGCCCGCTTTGAGGTGGAAAGCGGACGGCATCCGGTTGTGGAGGCGGCGCTCATCAAATCTGGCAGTCGGTTTGTTGCCAATGATTGTACGCTGGCTCCGGATTCGCGGTTGTGGCTGGTCACGGGGCCGAACATGGGCGGCAAATCGACTTTTCTGCGGCAGAATGCGTTGATCGCAGTGCTGGCGCAGGCAGGCAGTTACGTGCCAGCCACCAGTGCGACGTTGGGGCTGGTTGACCGCTTGTTCAGCCGCGTTGGCGCGTCGGACAATCTGGCGCGCGGGCGGTCCACCTTCATGGTCGAAATGGTCGAGACTGCCGCAATTTTGGCCCAGGCGACTCGGCAAAGCTTCATCATATTGGACGAAGTGGGGCGCGGCACATCGACCTATGACGGCTTGGCGATTGCATGGGCAGTGGTGGAGGCCGTGCATGAAGTGAACGGCTGTCGCTGCCTGTTCGCGACCCATTATCACGAGCTGACCCGGCTGGCGGAAAAGCTGCCTGCGCTCTCCCTCCACCATGTTCGTGCGCGGGAGTATAAAGGCGATCTGGTGTTGCTCCATGAACTCGCAAGCGGCCCGGCGGATCGCAGTTACGGCATTGCCGTGGGGCGGCTGGCGGGCTTGCCACCAGCAGTGCTCGCGCGGGCGAAGGCTGTGCTGTCGAAGCTGGAGGCTGGCCGCGACGCGACGGGTGGCTTGGCAGCGGGGCTGGATGACTTGCCGCTGTTTGCAGCTGTTGTGCCGCCGGAACTGCGTGACCCGTTGCGCGATGCGCTGACCGCGCTGGACGTGGATGCGCTCAGTCCGCGTGATGCACTGGAGCAGCTTTATGAGTTCAAGCGATTGGCGGCGGAATAGTCCGCTTACCGCAGTGCTCCTGGCTTGACCCGGAGTCCAGAAGCCCCAAGCGCCCGCGTATCCCGCTGGGCTCCGGGTCAAGCCCGGAGCACGGGTCGTTCAAGGCCTGGTCCTTAGCTCTCAAATACCGCCATACCATTCATAGCCTGATCGGTCCTCCCAATATCCGCCTTTGCCGCCGTAAACGCGGTCCAGCGTGGCCACGGCTTCAATCCGCTCCACATATTTGGCTTGTTTATAGCCCAACTGCCGCTCAACCCTCAGCCGCACAGGCGCGCCGTTGCCAACAGGCAGAACCTCATCATTAAGGGCCCAGGCCATAATTGTTTGCGGATGATAAGCGTCGATCAGGTCAATGCTTTCATAATATGGCACTGCGCCGTTCATTGTATCAGCGCAGTGGAATACCAGATAGCGCGCAGTGGGGCCAAGGCCAGCAGCCTCGATCAGCAGCTTCAGCGGAACACCAGTCCATTTCCCAATCGCGCTCCAGCCCTCAACACAGTCATGCCGGGTGATTTGGCTACGCTGCGGCATGGCGCGGAGCGCCGCAACGGAAAAGCTTTGCGGGCGCGCGACCAGGCCGTCGACCTTGATTTGCCAGTTCGCGAACTTTGCTGCGACATGCGCTGCGTAAGCTTCTCCGGCTGGCGTCCGCGTGCCATTGGCGCGAAATATCGGTGATCGCTGGTCAGGCCGATATTCGCGGGCCAGTGCCATCCGGTCAGTCAGTGCGCGCTGGATGACAAAATTGCCTGTCTCGCCAACGCCCAACAGCGATTGAAACGACGGGTTTGACCCCAGCACATCACACCCGCTGACCAGACTCGCCGCGCCGCCCGCCAGCAGCATTCTCCGCGTGACAGTCATGCCGCTTTCCCCTCTATGCGCGTCCAGCCTGTGATCATTGACCGCATGCCGTTGATGGGCCCGGCAAGGAGAACAAGCCCGACGTGAAGCGCAATGAACCCGGCAATTCCGCTTGCGAAAATGAAATGAAGCGAACGCGCGCTTTGCCGCCCGCCAAACAGATCAAGCAGCCACGGCCAAGCCGCGTTCATGCCCGGTGACATGGTCAGGCCAGTCAGCACCATCCCCGGCAGAATGAGGAACAACACCGCGCTGTAAGTGATTTTCTGCAACGGATTGTAGCGTGTATCAGCTTCGCGAAAATCCAGCCGCGCATGTTTCTTCACATCCTGCCACAAATGCGCCGGGGCGACTTCAGCCCGTGACAAAGCAACATCGCGCTTCAAATGTCCGTTCCAAAGGCTCCGCCCGAGGTAAAAAAGCAGCCCAAACGCAAACACCCAGGCAAAGGCCAGATGCCAGTGCCGGGCCTGCGCCAGATTATAGAGTGACGGAATGGTGGCCCACCCCGGAAAGCGGGGCAGTTCCAGCCAGGCCGGATCAAAATTCGCGCCGTATTGCCCCCAGTAAAGCCGGGGGTGCGCATTGAAGATCATCAGGCCCGACATCAGCATGATGAAAACAGTTACCACATTCACCCAGTGCCACAGCCGCGTAGACAGCCGGTGCTTGAAAGTCAGGCCGTTGTGCGTCGGCGCGCTTGGCGGCATTTCAATGACGGTTTGCATGGGTCTTACAGACTTTCGGGGCCTCTGATGCGAGATACGCTGGAACCATCAGGAAAGTTGCACTACGCGCGGCTGATGTCCAGCACTCAGAACCAGTATGACGTGATTATCCTTGGCGCAGGCGGGGCCGGATTGTTGTGCGCGGCAACGGCGGGGCAGCGCGGCAAGCGGGTGCTCGTGATCGATCATGCCGATGAACCGGGCAAGAAAATCCTGATTTCAGGCGGCGGGCGGTGTAATTTCACTAACGTCAACGCCGTGGCTGATCGCTATATCTCGACCAACCCGCACTTCGCCAAGTCTGCCATGGGGCGCTACACTCCAGCAGACTTCATTGCGCTGGTTGAGGCGCACGGCATTGCTTATCATGAAAAAACATTGGGTCAGCAGTTTTGCGACGGGTCGGCCAAGCAGATTGTGGCGATGCTGATGGAGGAATGCGCGCGCGGGAAAGTGCGCTTTGCCTTTGGTGCGCCCGTCGGCGATGTAGCGCACCGCGACGGGCAGTATCATGTCGGTGCGGCTGGTGCCCCGGCGCTGGTGATTGCGACAGGCGGGCCGAGCATTCCCAAAATGGGCGCAACGGGCTTTGCCTATGATCTGGCCCGGCAATTCGGCCTGAAAGTGGTGGAGCCCCGGCCCGCGTTGGTGCCACTGACGCTGGGCGGTGATGATGTGCTGTTTCGAGAGCTTTCCGGCGTCGCAGCGCCTGTCATCGCGAAGACGGGCAAGACTGCATTTGCCGAAGCTGCGCTGTTCACGCACAAAGGCTTGTCCGGCCCGTCGATCCTGCAAATCTCATCCTATTGGCGGCACGGCGAAGCAGTGGGCATTGATTTCTTGCCTGGCAGTGCGCCCGGATGGCTGCGCGCGACGAAGCGGGAAAAGCCGCGCACCACAATTCGCGCGATCCTGACCGCCAACTTGCCTGCGCGATTGGCCGATACCCTGGCGGAACGGATCGGCCACGGCGCAGAACTCAACACCCTGACAGACCGCGTGCTCGATGACATCGAAACCCAACTTGCCCACTGGGAATTCCGCCCCAATGGCACCGAAGGCTATGCCAAAGCCGAAGTGACCGCAGGCGGCATCAGTACCGCTGAACTCTCATCGCGCACAATGGAGGCGCGGAAAGTCCCTGGCCTCTACGTCATCGGAGAAGCGGTGGACGTCACCGGCTGGCTTGGCGGCTATAATTTCCAATGGGCGTGGGCGAGCGGGGTCGCTGCGGGGGAGGCTGTGTAGGGCTAGACATGTCAGGTTTTTGACCGACGTGCGATTGATTTAGAGCTTAGCGTCGCAATCTTTTGAGAGGAACGGTTCCTATAATGCATGGCCCTTCTCCCTTCACAACCGGGACCACGGCTGGCTTCTGAGCCAAGGGAGATAGCCAGCCTGCCCGGGCTTGGGGGTGCTGGTGTAGAGCGAGTGGAAAGGGATGATGTCCGGGTTGGAAGGCTCGGCATCGGGAGCCTCATCCGCGA
>JANPCO010000032.1:0-9698 GCA_031430995.1 Sphingomonadales bacterium
ACTGACGCAGGCGTTGCTGCAATGCCGTTTCCGGTTACGGTCAGTGCGGCTTGACCAGACGTTGCTGCGCCCCCAACCCCGGCAGGGCGGCCAGACGCACCTGTTCCGCCCAACGCAGAGGCATCGATCGTCAAGCTGCTAAAAGTTACGCCTGCGCCGCTGGTGTTTTCTTGAACATTCAAAAGGGCGTTGCCAGAAATGGAAGCTCCCCCCGCTCCGCCTGCGCCAGCAGAACCGAAGCCGCCGGAATTGATTGCTAGCCCGTCAACAAGTGATCCAGCTGTCGTATTTATCGTGATGATGTTGCCGTTATTGCTACCCACTAAATTCAGCGTCGCGTTGCCAGCGCGCGAAAGCCCGCCATTCCCGCCAGTGCCCCCGCCGCCGCCAAGCCCCCCGCCAGCTGCGCTCACTAGGTTGATTATGGCATCGGTGCCGGTAACGCCTGTGATCGACACACTGATATCACCTGATGTCGCTGTGCCCGCATTGCCGCCGAAACTGATCGTGTCTGACGGTAAAACGGCGACGCCGCCGGATCCAGCGTCACCGGTTCGCGATGTTGCGTTGGCAGTCAGGGCGCCTTGGTTTGTGATAAGGCCGCCAGTGAGCCTAGGTGCAAACAGAATGGCACCCGAAGTCGCATTCCCGCTGTTGCCGCCACTGTCTTGCGTAACGCCGCCAGGGCCACTTGCCCCAAAAGCGCTTCTGCCAGAACTGGTCAAAGTGGTTCCGCCGTTCACTTGGATTGTGCCACCAGCATCTGTGAAGGCCGTAATTGCGCCGCCGATCGCTGTGCCAGAACTGGCTGCGGTAATCCCGGAACCCTCAACTGCCAGTGTTGCGCCAGCCGATCCGCTTTGGGCTGTGGAGGTGAGATCTAATGTAGACGTGACAAGCATATCTGATCCAGCGCCCATAGCGCCTAGTGAAATCGCACCTGATTGCGCATTGCCGCCGTCGCCACCCCGGACAGTGCCATCAGCGCCGATTCCGCCGGTTGAGCGTGTGTCAATGCTGATGGATCCAACAGTAAGCGCACCAGTGGTGAGGGTAAAACCGCTGGTCTGCGTGCTGATCGCATTGCCGCCCGCGCCGCCGATGATTCCCGTTCCACCAGCACCGCCTGTTGTGACGGCTGATATCGAAAGCGCAGCCCATGTCGGGTCTGTGGCCAGCAAGACAGTCGATCGCCCTCCCGTTGCGTTGCCGCCAGCCCCGCCACTTGCATCAATGCCAAGCGACGCCCCACCAGCGCCGCCGAAGGAAGCTGACGAAACGGAGACCAGATTAAGGTCTGGAACGCCGCCTGTGATTTTCAAATCAACTGTGCCGCCAATGGACGCGCCGCCAATGCCTGCCGTGCGGTCATCTGCTGTGTTTCCTCCGTCGCCGCCCCGGGCGATGACGCTGATATCGATATCACCGGGGTTGCCAGCGCCGCCTGCAAAGGCGTTGCTCACCTCAACTGATACTGTGCCGCCCTTGCCAACGCCGCCAGTGCCGCCTTGGCCAGTGGTGCCAGACGCTGGCGATCCGCCTTTTCCGCCTCCGCCGCCTGATGTTACGTTCATGCGGCCTGGCGTTACTGCCGTTGCAATGATGGGTATGAGGCCAATGCGCGCTGTGTTGCTGACAAATAGACGCGCCAGCCCGCCACTGCCGCTGCCGCCTGTGCCTGCGATTGGCGCGCCGTCAGTCGCGTTGCCGCCAAATCCGCCTGATCCCACGTTGAATTGCGTTGCTGATACATCGCCGCTCAGCAAGGTAAGGGCTGTGTTGCCGCCGCGACCAGACCCGCCGTTCAGGCCAGTGCCGCCAGTGCCAGACCCGTCGACGAGCAAGGTTCCAATCACAAGATCTGCTGTTGATAGCGTGAGCGTTGCATCGGCCCCCGCAGCGTTGCCGCCAAATCCTGATGTGCCAGACGTGCCCACGCCGCCCGCGCCGCCTGTGGCTGAACTGATCAGACTGACTGTGCCAAGTGATGATGCAGCCGTTGACCGCAAAGTGATTGCCGTGGCTCCGCCAGACCCGCCTGCGCTGCCGCCGTTACCGCCGGTAACTCCAGCCCCGCCCGCGCCACCAGTAGCATCCATGGTCGCAAACAGGTTCCCGGCGTTGATCGGAATATCATAGAAAATCGTTGCCACACCAGAATTGGCCGCGCCGCCATTGCCGCCCGTTCCAAGCCCAGTGCCGTTGCCATCAAATGCGCCGCCGCCAAGGCCTCCGAATGCGCGGGCATCGACTGACAGGCTGCCAATCCTAATCGAGCCTGTGGCCGTCGCACTGCCGATGGTGATGCTTCCGCCATTGGAAAGCCCGCCATTGCCGCCTGTTTTGTTGGCATAGTCCGTGAATAGGCCGCCCGCGTCTCCGCCAAAGCTGCTGGCGCTGACAATGGCTTGGTTCGTCATCGTAATTGCGCCGCCGCTGTTGGCACTCAGGGCTAGATTGCCGCCAACCGCGTTGCCAGCATTAGGTGCAATCACATTATTTGATGAGGCGGTGTCGCCTGCCTTTCCGCCTTGCGCAATCGCTGACAATTGCGCGAATGCCGCATTCAGGTTCGTTCCCGCCCCCGACACTGTTAGTGAGACTGAACCAGCTATGGCTTGGCCACCTCCGCCGCCCGCATCTTCACTGCCGTTGCCGCCTGTGCCGCCGCTTGCGCTAGCATCGACAAACAAACGGCCAAAATTTCCGACCGCGCCGCCGGAAAGATCAATGACGACACCGCCACCCTGACCGATGCCGCCGACAGTGCCTTGGCCGCCATTTGCCCCAGTGCCGCCTGTTCCCGTTGCACTGAGTGTTGTGTCACCCGTGACTGTCAAGGCAGAGCCTGCGCCAGCGACGGCAAGCGATGTCACCCCGCCCCGAGAGGACCGGTCAGCTGAAGGAGAGGCACTGCCCGAAACACTGCTATCCATCGTGAGCGAGCCGAGCGAGACGGTTCCGCCCCCAACTATGCTTAAGCCAGTGTCGCGGCCAACCGCAGCCGCAATGGCAGGGTTCTGGCGTGACCCGTCCAGGCTAAGTGCACCACTGACAGCTAGACTTGCGCCTGTGCCGATGGTGACGGCAACTTCACTATCGCTTGCCAGTTTCAGATTATGAACAACTTTATCGCTGGCGCCGACAGTATATCCGGGGAGCGAGATCGTCGTTCCTGTCAGGTTGATCAGCGCGTCGCCACTGGCTTTGGCGTCAACCGACGATGTAAATGTTCCGCCGGTAAGCGTGATGCCAGCTGAGGCATTGCCTTCGCGCACGTTTGAGGCGGTATTGTTCGGCAACAGGGCCCGGTCATACCCTGCGCTCAGGATGACGGACCCGTTTTCAACAGTGGCGATGGACGCGGGCTGGTAACCGACCGTCCCACCGACAAGCATCGTCATGGCATTGTTTTTGGGAATGGCGACCATGGCAATCGCACGCTGATCAATGCCACCTGGCGATCCTGCACCCGTCGTTGAACCGGTGTGGACAATGCCGTTGGTGTCGCTGCTGCCTTGGGTGATATCAATGTCGAACAGGCCAGCATTCAGGCGCAGGGACACGGCCTCTGCCGCGATATAGGCGACTGATCCGTTGACGACGGCGCTGCCGCCCTGAACTACGCGCGGCGAAATGAGGGCCAAGTAACTGTTGGTGATGTTGAGCGTAAACGTAGCACCACTTGCCACTTCAATACTGGATGCGGCAAGCGTGGCAGCGCCGCCCCAATCTGACCCACCAGCGCCGTTGAATATAAGGGCACCACTGGTGGCATTATAGGGATGATCAAGTGTCGAAAGCGTAAGGCCGCTCATGTTGAAACTGGCCGTGCTGCCGATCAAAAAGCCGTTGGGCGTGTAAAACCAGATGTTGCCGCCAACGACTGCGGGGGCACCCACGGGGTTGACCCGACCAGCGACATGGCCGTTGATCGCAATCCGCCGTGCCGCAGCAGACCCGACCGGAATGATCCTGTTGAGCACAGTGAAATTTGGTGCGCCTGCGAACACAGCACTGTCACCGGCACCCAGGAAATCAATCGCCGTCAAGCCGGCTGCGGTATCGGTGGGCGTCCAGTTGATGACAGCAGTAGTGTTTTTAAGGTCAATGCGGTCCTGCAGGCCCGTCGCAGTGGCAGTGGTGCTGGTGAGCGCGGCACTGCCGCCAACAGCATTAAACGTGCCCTTGAATGCCGTTGGCGGGGGTGGGGGCGGGGGAGGCGGTCCTGCTTGTGCTGATGCGACACTGACGGCAAAGGCGTTTGCCGCCAGTGCCGCGCCAAGGGCAGCGGTGGAAAGCCATGCGGAGTGCCACAGCGGCCGTTTGCGGTTTTGAGACTGTGTGTTCATGACGATGGCCTTGTTCATGTCAGCGGCGCTTCCAGGGGAGGAGTTTTATGGTCAAATTGATCAGCACACGGGCACCAGAGCGCTCCGTTTGCAGCCCGGCTTTCTTCAGGGGGAACGCGCCGCCAATATCCAGGTTGGCGCGGTCTCCGTAAGTCATGCGGATGCCGCCGCCAGCCGACACCAGCCGCTGCGGATCATTGGCGGTGGCGGAAATATCGCGGTTCCACACCCAGGCCGCATCCGTGAATGCATAGGCCTGAAACGCAAAGGATTTGGCGTTGGCCGGGGCCAGGCTGCCGAGCCGCAGTTCACCCGAAAGGCCAAAGCCGCTATCCCCGGTCAACGTGCCCGGATCATAACCGCGCCCGGTGGTGAAGTTACCGGCGGAAAATTCTTCAAAACTCAGCAACGGATTAGGCGCATATTGGGCGCGCGCCGTGGCAACAAGTGCAACAACGGGCAACGGCCGATATTCAGCTGCCACTGATGCGCGTGCCACAAACGCCGTCGTATCCGCCTCCAGCCGGCTAATGGGAATAACGCCTGCGATCGAACAGCGGACCAGCGTCGGCCCGCAATCCTTGCTATTGCCAAGGATGCCAAGACCCTGGCGCACTTCAAGGCTGCCCCCCAGACGCCATTTTGGTTCAAAGGCGGAATAGCCGTTGATGCTGCCAATGCTGGACAGATCAAGCGCCTCATATTCTAGCCGCGCAAACGCCACGCGCAGCTTGTCTGTGGTGAGGGGCAAGCCGCCGACGCGGACACGCTGTTCAATGGCGTCCAATCCGCCTGCCACCACCAAGTTGCGGGTTTGCCGCCGGATCAGCGGATAGCGCGCTTCAAATGATGCCACCCAAGTGCGGGATTTCAGATCAATACCAGCCCCAATGCTTGGGCGCGTCCATGCATAATAAAAATCACCCGCAAATATCAGCCCTTCGCGCCCGACGCGGATTTGCTGGTTCACTTGCGCGACATGTTGTTCCTTGAAATCAGCGGTCGCGAAATAGCCAATTGACGTGCGATCGCCTGCGCCAAGCAGACCGTTGTAATGCACTTGCGCCAACCCGCCGAACCGCCCGGTTTCTTTTGATCCGTAATTCTGGATGTTCAGTTCAGCTTCGATGGGCGTGTAGGTGACGAGCACTTCGCCAATGACTTCGCCCGGCGCAGTGCCAGCGGGCCGCAGCGTCAACCGCACGTCATATCCTGGAATATCGCGCGCCAAGAGCAAATATCGTTCCGCATCAATGATGTTGAACATGGGCTGATCTTTGATGGCGGAAAGATATCCCGATATCAGGCCTTCGGCTTTGCCAGCATTGCCGCGCACTTGGAAATCAACCAGCTTGGCCATCAGCACATCAAATTTCACCGTGCCGCCATCAATCTTTTGCGGTGGCACTTGCACCGCGGCCAGATAGCCTGCCTTGCGCAATATGGTGGCTGCACTGTCGCGAATGTCGCACACGGTGGAAATGGGAATGGTCTGGCCAATATAGCCCTGATAGGCCGGGCGCAGCAGATCAGCCGCCACTCCTTTCAAATTGGCAAACTCAGCGCCGGTTAAGGTCAGCGTCACGCCCGCAAATTCTGCCGAAGCAAGCGGGCAGGGCGCGCGTTCGATCCCGTCATTCACAGATATTGTCTGCGGCGCATCATCGGGCAGAGCTGTGATCGGTTTGCGCGTAATTTCCTCGCGCGTCTGGGCCTGCGCCGAATGAGCGAGGCCAAGCGTCACCACAGAGAATGTTGCTGTCAGTATAGAACGCGAAATAAGCGCCATTTTTCCCCCTCTGGGTGCATGCGGTTAAGAAGCGTGACACCAGCTGAGGCAGACGCTTCGCAGAGGCGAAGGGGCCTGTTCCAATCCTGTTAACGCTTCCTCTCGCGACCCAAGAGGGATTTAGTGATCGACCGTGCGGTCCCTTTTCATCACTCAAATTGTAATTATCATCCAACACTGTGTTTCACAAGCCACAGCCTTGGTAAATGCGATCAGATCATCCGCCCGTTACCACAGGTGTTGCGGCAGTTCCGCCGGCTTCAACCATCAAATCCAGTTGCGACGAACAGCCTTTTTCAATCAAGGTCGATGCAATTTGCCCCGGCTCTGTGCTGGCGGCAGCAATCATGGCCATCTTGATTGACTGAGTTGACAGGCCCCGCGCCGAAAACCGGTATTCACCGCCGTCAGTGATCGGAACAGCAGCAGTTGGCCATGTCAAAACCGACTGGCCGGGGCGGAACATGACCACCGCAGACTTGCCGTCCGTCATGCGCGTGACTGTTACAGACTGCGCGGCAGTGGCACTGGGCCGCCAGATTGAGACGGATGCGGGATCAGTGACGCACATCGTGCCTGATTTGGCATAATCCACAAACCAGAGGTTGGGACTGCGCGGCGGGCCCACCGTGCGCGTGGCAGCAATAGTGCCAGTGCCGCGCGTTGCTCCCGTGCGGGCCTGACGCGCGCCTGTGTTGCGAAGCAGCTGATTGAACGCAGAGCCAGTCGCCGTTGCAGCGGCGCCAGTGGAAATTGTGCCTGGGCCTTTCAACACGCGCGTGCCACGGTTGTCGAGAATGGTGATCATATCCCCGTTTTTCAAACTCAGCGATGCGTTGCTGGCCAGTGATTTGCCGGGCGGATAGGTTTTGGCCGATGGCCCGGTGGATCGCACGATGACGCTGTTGGCCAAAACTGGTGTTGCACCAGCCGCAGCCAGTAACGCAGACGAGAGGATGAGAGCTTTTTTAGTCCAGAACAAAATAGCCTCCTATTTCTTGATTTTGCAGGCGGTGCACCAGCTTTGCCAGTGCGTGATCATCACATTCTATAGCTGAACGGTCACTGAGCTGTGTGACGGCAGACACATCGCCACAATAAGCACGATTGACCAAGTCTGAAAACTCTTTCCGCTGTTCGGCGGTCCAATCTGGCACAGGTTCATAAACCGAAATCGGCGTTGCGCGGCCCCGCAATACAACGCGGCCCAGCGGGCGGAAAATATCAAGACCTGACAGCTCAACAGCGTCTTCACTGATCAGGATGCTGCTGCCCATTTGTTTATTGGCGGATTCCAGCCGCGAAGCCGTATTCATGCTGTCACCCAGCGCGGTATATTGAATACGCCCTTCGCCGCCAAAATTGCCGATGATTGCTTCGCCGTAATGCAACCCGACGCGAGTTTTACCGATGGCTGGAACGCCGTCTGGCACGGATCGGCGGAAATCTTCGCCCGCCTGATACATGGCAATGGCAGCTTTGGCAGCGCGTTCGCCGTCATCGGCCCGGCTGATCGGTGCGCCCCAGAAGGCCACGACCGCATCGCCGACAAATTTGTCAATCGTGCCGCCGTGATCAAGTACCACATTGCTAAGCGATTCGAGATAACGGTTCAGCAGCGTCGCCACCATTTCCGGCTCAATTGCGTGGGACAATTTGGTGAAGCCCTCCAGATCAGTGAAAACCACAAAAATCTCTCGCTTTTCGCCGCGCAGTTTCAGGCTGTCAGGGTCTTTAAGGATTTCCGCTGCAATATCGCGCGGCAGATATTTGCCTAGGGCTGACTGCGCGAATTTGCGTTGTTCTGATCCCAGCGCGCGGGCAGCCGCACTGATCGTGGCAAAGGCAAACAGCCAGGCAATCACCCAGCCAAAGGCAGGCAGGCCGTATGTGTCACGGTCTTGTGCAGCGAGCAGAAACGGCATTCCGCCCAGCATACCCAATTGTACGACGACCATGGCCCCTGTGATAAACGGGCTGAATGAGGATGCGGCTGATAGTCCGCCGATCATGACAATGAACAAAGCTGCACCCCAGAGTGCGGCATCAGGAATGGGCTTGAGCAGCCTGTTGTCAAGGATTTGCGCCATCATATGGGCGAAAATTTCCATCCCCCACATCGACTTGCTCTGATCACTGGCTTTGCTGCGGCTGAGTGGCGTTTCAAAGATGTCGATGTCAACGATATTTCCGCCAATGAGTATATATTTTCCGGCGACTTGTTGCCGTAGAAAATCAGCAGCTGGGCCTTTAAACATCTCGTCATCGGCAAAATTATCGATGGGAATTGAGGCAAAAATGGGCTGTTCGTTCGTTGCAGGCTTCAGATAAACTACGCTACCGGTGTAAGACGCAAACGCTTTGGCCTCTGGGATCATGGCATTGGGGATACGCGGCGGATCGTCCGGAATGATATCAGCCCACCGACGCAACACATTGTCTTCATCGGCATGAATGACAATGCTCGCTGGCTTCACTCGTTTCGTTGTGATTTGTGATTGGAACTTGTCCAGAAATTCCTGCTGTTCAAACAGGATCTTGTCCCGCGCGGCATCAGAATTGGCATAGGCAAGGAACGTCGGCGTTTTCATGGCTTGAAATGCCGCAATGATCTGGGGGTCTTCGACCTGCGGCTGATCAATCAGCACGTCAATCCCAATGGCTTTGGCCCCCATGGCGTCAATGCGTTTCAGCGCTTTTGCCAATATGGCGCGGTCCAGCGGAGACCGCTTTCCGGTGTTGATCAGCGTTTGATCCGTATAGGTGATCAGCACGATCCGGTCATCCTGCGCCACCGTCGGCGCAGTTGCCACTTGGCGCGCGTCAAACAATGCATTTTCAGCATCGAGAAACAGGGGAAGCTCCCAACTGTTGCGGGCAATCAGCACGGCAAGCGAAAGCGCAAACAGCGTCAACAACGTCCGCAACCAGCCAATCTGGCGCAAACCAATGGTCGTTCGTTTGACCAGCGGAAATGCTGAGATTGCCTTCGCTTCACTCACAAAAAGGAGCCTCTATTGAGTGGCAGGCAGGAGAGGCTGTGCACCGTCACCAATGATCGAAAAGCCCGCCCAGTAATAGGGATGGGATGTCTGCACGTCATCCATCAGCGCGATTTGCGCTTTTTCTAGGGCATCGCCGAGTGACACTGCCGCCCCGGCGCTAAACAGGCCGCCGATCAACCTCTTTGTTGCATCATAATCATCAGGCGCTGGCCAATGACTGGCAAGGACAGTGCGCCCGCCCGCACCAATGAACGCGCGGACCAATCCGTCCAGCGCATTGCCGCCGCCTGATGTCAATCCTGCCTCACGCGTCGCAGCAACAGTCGCCTTGCCAGCGGTATCGCAGGCAGACAGGATCACAATGTCGGCATTGATTTTCAGATCGAAAATCTCCCGAAATGTAAGCAACCCATCAGACTCGCCGTCGCCAAAGGATGTAAGCAAAGCCGGGCGCGCTGGGCATTCCGGGCGCGGTGCAGTGACCAGCCCGTGCGTTGCGAAATGCAGAATGCGGTAATCGGCCAAGTCCGTCCGTGCCTTCACGCTGGTGTC
>JANPCO010000033.1:0-1640 GCA_031430995.1 Sphingomonadales bacterium
GAACTCAGCGGTAACGTAGAATTTGCGGCCAGTGTGGATCACATCATTTTCGGCTGGATCTTCTTTGCCGTCGTCATGCTGATCGTCATGGCGATTGGCTGGCGCTGGTTTGACAGGCGTGTGGATGATCCATGGATTGCCGATGTTGTGAATGACGGCGTTCAAGCACCAACGCTATGGCCCCGCGCTCTTGGGGTGGTAGGCGTTGTGGCGGGCGCATTTCTGCTGCAGCTCGGGCTGTCATCCCTCGGCCAGCGACCGATGGACCGGGCCGTGATCATGCCCGAGGTCGCGGGATGGACGCGCACAGATATCGTCCAGACTTTTCCGTGGACGGCGCGGTTTGACGGGGCGGATCACTATCTATCTGGCCAATATGTGAATGCACAGGGCCAGCGCGTTGACCTGACCCTTGCCCTTTATGCGTGGCAGGGCAATGGCCGGGAAATGGTCGGATATGCCCAAGGCGCGTTCGATCCGCGCACCCGCTGGTCATGGGTCAGCGCCACGACGGCTCCCTCGGGCGGCAAGGCGGATCGCATTTTCGCGCCCGGCACTGCGCGCGAAGTTGCAAGCTTTTACTGGACGGGCGGCGTGCTGACCGGCAGTGGCAGCCGCGTGAAGATCGAAACGCTTAAAGCCCGCCTGACAGGGCAGGATCAGTCCTCCGTCGCGGTGCTTGTGTCGGCTGAGGATGGGAAGGTGCAAAAGTCGCGGGCCAGCATTGATGCCTTTCTGGACAATCTTGGCCCCGTTGATAGGATTGCGGCGAAACTGATTGTTCAGGCGCGGAGCACCCGTTGAATGTGCGGCATTGCTGGCCTGTTCCATCTGGAAACGCCAAAGCCCGTTGATCCTGCACGGGTGCGGCTGATGACTGACGCGATGGTTCACCGGGGCCCCGATGGGTCTGGCATCTGGACAGCGCCCGGTGTTGGCCTTGGCCACCGGCGGCTGTCGATCATTGATGTGGCGGGAAGCCCGCAACCAATGGCGACGGCAGATGAAGCGCTGACGATCATATTCAACGGCGAAGTCTATAATTTTGCCGAAGTCCGCCGCGAATTGCAGGCGCTGGGCCATCTGTTCCGCACTGCGGGAGACACTGAAGTCATTCTGAACGGGTATAAGCAGTGGGGGGCAGGGGTGCTGCCGCGCCTGAACGGGATGTTCGCTTTTGCCATCCATGATGCGCGCTGCCAATCACTCTTTCTGGCGCGGGACCGGATGGGCGTGAAACCGCTGCACTATGTGGCGCTGGCCGATGGGAGCATTGCTTTCGCGTCCGAACTCAAAGGCTTACTCGCTAATCCTGCGGTGCGAAGGGAAGCTGACGTCACGGCTATCGAGGATTATCTGGCGCTGGGCTATGTGCCCGATGATGCCTGCCTCGTCTCTGGCGTCAAGAAGCTGCCTGCGGGCACTTATATGCAATTGGATCGCGGCAAGCCCCTACCGAAGCCGACGGTGTGGTGGGATATTGATTTCAGCCAGCGCAGCACCGCGTCACAGGCCGTGCTCGAAGAGGAAATGCGCGATCTGCTGCGCAAGGCCGTGACGTCACGCATGGTCTCTGACGTGCCTTTGGGCGCGTTCCTGTCTGGCGGAGTCGATAGCAGCGCCGTGGTTGCCTTCATGGC
>JANPCO010000034.1:0-25318 GCA_031430995.1 Sphingomonadales bacterium
GGCCCCGCAACCATATCAATGCCTACCACGCCGTAAACCTGACGCTTCGCCTCTGCGACCCAGGCATTGCCGGGGCCAGTGATCACGTCGACGGGACTGATAGTCTCGGTTCCGTAAGCCAATGCTGCGACGGCCTGCGCACCGCCAATCCGCCAGATTTCGTCAACACCTGCGATATAAGCGGCGGCCAGAACTGCGGGGTTTACCTCTCCGCCCGGGGTTGGCGTCACCATCACAATCCGGTCAACGCCAGCCACTTTGGCAGGGATGATGTTCATTAACACCGATGATGGGTAGGCCGCTCGCCCGCCCGGCACATAGACGCCTGCGGCTTCAACAGCGCCCCAGCGCGCGCCAATGCGAACGCCTGCCTCATCCCGCTCATCCCGGCCCTCAGGCAATTGCTTTGCATGATAAGCAAGAATGCGCTTTGCGGCGAGTTCAAGCGCACCGCGCACCTCAGGATCAAGCGTGTCATAGGCATCCTTGGCGGCGTCAAGGCTGATAGACCACGGCAACTTATGGCCATCAAATTTCTGCGTGAGTTCCGCCACGGCGGCATCGCCTTCTGCCTTCACGCGCGATAGGGTGGCTGCCACATCGCGCGAGACATCGGGATCAGACTCTCGCCGTGCGTTGACCAATGCGCCGAATTGAGCGTCAAAATCGGCATCTGTTGTTGAAAGCCTAAGCACTGACAGCATCCCGGAAGGCTTGAATGAGCCGCCCGACCTCTGCATTGGTTTTGAACGCCGCACGATTGGCAATCAAGCGCGCAGAGACCTGAGCGATCACTTCAACTTCAACAAGGCCGTTTTCCTGCAGCGTCTTGCCCGACGAGACAAGATCAACGATGCGGCTCGACAGCCCAAGCAAAGGTGCAATTTCCATCGCACCATTGAGCTTCACACATTCCGCCTGAACCCCGCGTGCCGCAAAATGCTTGGCCGTCAGATGGGGATATTTGGTCGCGACGCGCACATGGCTCCAGCTACGCGGATCGTCGTTGGCGGCAAGTTCAGCAGGTTCGGCCACCGAAATCCGGCAGTGGCCGATGTTCAGGTCAACAGGCGCGTAAAGTTCCGAATAATCGAATTCATCAATCACGTCTGATCCAACGATACCAAGCTGCGCCGCGCCGTGAGCCACAAAAGTCGCCACATCAAAGGCGCGCACCCGGATCAGTTCGATGTGGCTGTGATTGGTCGCAAACTTGAGCGCGCGATTTGCCTCGTCGGAAAATGCGGCTTCAGGCTCAATCCCGGCTTTGGCCAGCAAAGGCAAAGCTTCGGACAATATCCGCCCTTTGGGAACCGCAATGATCAATGTGTCAGCCATGGCGCGGGGCCTTACGGTGCGCTTAAGCTCAGGGCAAGCCAGCTCTTCTTGGCGAGCGCTTCTTGCGCCGCTAGTCTTTGAACGGTTCCGGCTGACACCCTAGCACAGGATCATAGGACGCTGACCGGCTGGCGATGAGAGGAACGGACGCCGTAACAGTTTTTGTTTTGGGGTCTTCGCTCAGCCGGATCGGCTCCATGCCCGGTTCGAAATCCTTCATGCAGTCCGCCAGCGTACGACCGCCGATATAACGACACGCGCACCCGACCCGTGCTCCGTAGCCTACGCCGACGTCCAGCAAAGGCTTCATGCTGCGCGCATAGGCGTAAGCCCCGCCCGCTGCGAGGGTGAGGACAGCCGTACTGCCGATCAGGATGGTTCTTGCTTTCATAAGGGCGAAGCCTAGGCTGTGCCCATGATAATGAAAAGCATCTTTGCATCTCTCCTCCTTGCCGCGGCTGCCGGGCCTGCGTCAAACAGCGCGTCAGCGCCAGCATCGGCAATGACGTTATTCGGGGCTGATCAAGGCGACGCGCGGGCCGTTCTGATCATGAAGGACGGCAAGCAGCTCTTTCACCGTCTCGCCCCCGGCTACACAGATGAGACGCGTTTCATCAGCTGGTCGATGGCCAAATCTGTCACTGCCGTGCTGATCGGTGAATTGGTGGCAGACGGCAAATTGCAGCTTGATGCGCCTGTTCCCTTTGCCGAATGGCAGGGGGCTGGCGATCCGCGCGGGCAAATCACGCTGCGCCAAATGTTGCATATGTCATCAGGGCTGGATCACACAGAGGGGCTTGACCCGGCGGAAGGCGACAAAGGCATTCTGGGCTCTGACACGACGCAGACAATTTTTGTTGCTGGAACCCAGGCCATGGCTGCGCGCGGACTGGCCAAAGATATGGAAGCCAAACCTGGCGTCAAATATGAGTATAGTTCAATCACTTCGCTTTTGCTCGCGGAGCTGATCACGCGGCAATTGACGGACAGCAAAGACCCCAAAACGCGCGCGGCGGCCTACACAGGCTTTGCAACAGAGCGGCTGTTTAAGCCTGCAGGCATCACAAATGCCGTGATGGAATTTGACGGCGCAGGCACGCAAATCGGCGGATCGATCATTCATATGACACTGAATGACTGGGGCCGCTTTGGGTCGCTTTTGCTGGAAGGCAAAGGGACAGACGGTAGCCAAGTCATCGCACCAGACTGGCTGGCTTTCCTGAAAACACCCAGCATCACCGATCCGGGTTACGGCGGTCATTTCTGGCTCAACCGCCCCCGGTCTCAGGAAAATGCCAAATATCCTGCACTCTTCCCCGGCAAAGGGCCACCAAGCCTGTTTGCAGCCGTCGGGCATCTGGGCCAATATGTGATTGTGTCGCCGGATCAGAAGCTGGTCGTTGTCAGGCTGGGCAAGACCAATGATGACCAGCTGGACCCCGTGCGCAAGGCACTGGGCGAAGTCGTTTCGGGCTATTGACGACGGGGCGGCCTACTCACGACGGGTAAGCCGCGTGGATGATGCGTTTGAACGCACGATGATGTTTGAGCGTCACGCCAAAAATCCTCACCAGCGTCATGCCGAACCCAGCAATCCGTGTTTTGGCGGGGCTCACGGCGCTTACAAAAGTCGATTACGCAAAATTCGCGGCGAGCCGGATCAATTTGGCGATGGGCAACCTTGCCAATAAGAGGCGATAGGTTCAGCTTCATAGGGCGTGGCAGACACGCGTTGGGATCGCACTCACTCCCGTCATATGGCCTTTAGAAATGGCCGGTGATGGCAATGCGGAGAGTTGAGATGGGTCTGAGACCTGTGCGCCCTGAACGGGGCGGTAATCCCTTGCAGCCTGTGGGCATGCGACCTAGAATTCCGAGGCAGCGAAATCCAAGGCCGGGCGAGGTGCTGGTGCCCGCGATAAAATGGTCAAAACCAGTCAGGGTCATCCGGCCCGCCGATTTGCTTGTTTTTTCCGCTGCATGGAACGGATTGACGCTTGAGCGGCCAAGCGACGGCAGTGTCGCGCGCCTGATTGCTGGGGCCAGCGGCGGTCTGCTGCGTTTTGATTTTAGTTTTCAGCATGTGGCTGAATTTGCCGCTTTGCTTTCCCCAGGGGCCAACCCAGGCGATCCCCCGTTTGAGCCCTTCCCGTCAGTTCCAGCGTTGGCCCGTGCGGCAGGGCGCAGTCGGCTGGTGTTCAAAGTTTCGCCAGGTGACGTCATTCCCTACACTGTTGAAGGGTTGCTTGCAGCCATGGCTCGGCTGGAGCTGTCCGTTGCACCTGCGGCCACACCCGCTGCCAGCGCGCCGTTCATTCCCCTCACTCTCATCAATGCCGAACGGGCGTCCCTCACCGCGCGGCTGTTGGAGGATATCTCGGCGGGTTCAGTGGCCCGCGTGTCTGCGATCACCATAGACAGCCAAGCCGGTCAGCCCTTGTCTGTGTCGCTTATCGAAGGTCAGCGCGCGATGGTATCGGCCAACCGCATGGTGGCAGGCGGCCTCATGCAAGCCTTTGACGCTGATAGGTTTCGGACTGTGCCCGGCGCTTTTCTGCCTGCCATGCTTCCTGAGGTGCGCAGCCCCCGCAGTGGCGAAACGGCCATTGAAGCGCCGTTCAGGTTGATCCTGTCTCCCTCTGCCAAAGGCGGATGGGCCCATGCCCTGCTGCCTGTGAAGGCGCAATCCGTTGTGGGGCCAGAGCGCATCGAACTGTGGCACAGCAGGCTGGGTGTGCGCGAACCGGGCGGCACCAATGAAGTTGATGCCAGCCAGCGCATTGTGCGCGCCATCTGGACGCGCGACCGGGATATGGCAGATCAGCATAGCGACCCGTTTAACCATAGCCTTACCCATGCCGACCGGCACCGGATTGTCGACCAGATGTCTGGCACCACAAAAGCCCCCCGCATCCGCCCTGAACCTGCCAAGGTGCGCAAGCTTGCCTTGTCTTCAGTGGGTGCGTGGCTGGACCTTCATGCCAAATGGGATTCGGAAAAATATGCCAAGTTTTTCACCCCGCTGGACTCGTGGGATCATATTGCGCCGATGGGGCGTGACCAATATGTGCGGATTGTCGAACCCGGCTATCTGTTTCCGCTTGGACAAAAAGCCTATCTCAACAAAATAACGTACCGCAAAATCGTTGGCGATGTGAACCCGCAAGCGGCCCTGTTTCAGCTGTTCTACATCACGCTTGGCGAACCGATGGGGGCCTTTACCCGGCGCGACATGCCATTGGTCACGGCCAGACTGATGCCTGGCCGGACGCCGGACCTGAAAAAGCCGCCGCCTGAAAAAACCTTTTTCTGGCCCACGCTGATTGGTGCTGCTGATCCGTTTGAATGGAAAGTGAGCGGCCATGATCATGACGCGGACGCTGTCAGTCTTCAGGCGCCGTTGCTGTTTGTCTATGCCGGACCCAGTGTCGACGCGGCGGCTGTTCTAGCAGAATATCAAACCAAAGGCGCTATACCTGCCCATAATCAGACCATAGCCTTTGCCCCTGCCTTGGCGGGTGACCAGGGAAGTGCTGCCGCGCGCGCCAGTGTGGAAGTTGAAACATTGACGCTCAGCGGTATTGCCGGGCAAACAACGTCAACTCCGTTCCTAAAACAAGCCAAAGTCGTTGTGCCTGCGATGAAACGACTGACGCCGTCTGCACCTTCGTCAGACGTCAGTTACCCTGATATCTACCGCGACCAAGGCTTTGGCGCGGCCAATGCAGGCAATGTGTTCTTGAAACTGGCCACCAAGTCAGAGCTTAATTTCGGGTCCAGCGAAAAAGCCGGTGGCTTCATCCGTCCCGACATATCAGTTGACGGGCTGGCGCGCGGCGTTGGCCTTGTTTCGGATGTGGCGGAGGCAGCGGCGGGCGGCTTTGACGCTAAAAAGCTGTTCTCCGCTGGACTGCCCAAACTGTTTGGGCTGTTCGATCTTTCTGATCTGATCATTGACGGTCTGCTTGATCTGGCCCCTAAGTTTATCACAGAAGCACTTGACCGCGTGTCAGCGCTGATTGCTGACTTGCAAGCCATCAAGGACGCCGCTGAAAAATATGCGCAAGCCCCTGCCCTGCCAGCACTTGCTGATGAAGTGCAGGCTGCTCTGCAAGAATTGCTGGCAGGCGATAGCGCCGCGATTGGCGTCGCCCGCGTTACTGCGGCCCTTGGCAATGCTGCGGCTGAAATTGATACGCTGGCGTCACAACTGCCCGGCAAGCCGCTGGACCCTATGGCGCGGGCGACTTTTGATAAATTGATTGCAGGCCTGCAACCTGCGCTCAAAGCGCTTGACCTGATCGAAGCGGTTCTGGCCTTTGTTGACGGGTTTGACCCTGGCGGCGGGGAATTTCGGGCCAAAATGGTTTGGAACCCGAAGCTTCGCAACTTCCCTGATACCGCCAACCCCATTTTTGAGATGAAAAATCCGGACAAGGCCCTGACTGTGTCGGTTGAGGTGCGGGCCGCAGGGCCAAATCCGGCGGGGGCTGAGATCGCCGCGCAACTGGACGATTTCCAGCTGAACCTGCTGCCCGGTTTTGAATTGATGCACGTCAAATTCAGCCGCCTCGCCTTTCGCGGCAGCACAGCGCGCAAGCCCGAAGTTGATGTTGTATTTGATGATCTGGAATTTGTCGGGATCCTGGCCTTTGTTGAGGTATTGAAAGAGCTTATTCCGCTCGACGGGTTTAGCGACCCGCCGTTCCTGGACGTGAGCACGGAAGGCATTTCGGCAGGCTTTACCATTGCGCTCCCCAATGTGGCGATTGGCGTCTTTTCGCTGACGAACATATCGCTTGGCGCCGACGTGCGTGTGCCTTTCCTTGGCCAGGTTGTCAGCGTCGGGTTTAACTTCTGCACGCGCGAACGGCCGTTTTGTCTGGCCGTGGCATTTTTGGGCGGCGGCGGGTTCATTGGTCTGCGCCTTAGCCCCGAAGGCATGGTGCTGCTGGAAGGCGCATTGGAATTCGGGGCCATAGTCGCGCTCGATTTCGGTGTGGCGTCAGGCTCTGTCTCAGTCATGGCTGGTATTTATTTCAAGATCGAAGGCAGCGAAGGGCAACTCACCGGCTATGTCCGGGTGCGCGGCGAAGTGGATGTGTTGTCGCTGATTTCGGCATCGATTGAGCTGTATCTGGCGCTTGAGTATTTCCCGTCAGACGACAAGCTGGTGGGCGAAGCATCGATCAAAGTGACGGTTGAAGTGCTGTTCTTTTCAGCTTCAGTCTCAATCAAGGCGCGCCGCACTTTTGCCGGTTCAAACGGCGATCCCACCGTTCGTGACATGCTGCTGGTCGATACGAGCGGCGCGTCGGCGGTGTGGGACGACTATCTTTCGGCGTTCGCGCCCAGCATGGCGGAGGCATAACCGATGCGCACGCAAACCTATATTTTGACTGTCCTGCCGCTCACCATTGCAGCTGATGCTCCCTTTCATATCTCGCTTCATATTGCGCCCAAACTGACGCCAGACAGTCCGCAAGAACCGCTTGGCCTGTTTGAAACTTTTGCAGATTGGGCTCGTTTTATCAGTGCGGCGCGGCCTGTGCTCCGCAATCAAGCCGGGGCGGAAATTGCGTGTGACATCGTGCCTCAGGCCGTTCCTGACTTGTGGTCGAAATGTTTTCCGGCAGATACGCCTGTGCGGCGGCCAGACCCGGGCGACTATGAAGGCCGGGATTGGGCCAGCTTTGACGTGAAGAAAGTCCATGATCTTGCCGCTGTTACAGCTATCGCGTCTAGTCTGTTCTTTCCGTTTGATCCGCCCGATTTCAAGACCCTGCCGCAAACGAAGGGGCGCGAAGGCGTGTTGCGCCGCTTCATCACGACTTTGGGCGGAATGCCCCGTCTGGGCGATCACGGTGAGCCGAGCGGGGATGAAATGCTGACCCGCATGCTCGACCGAGGGGTTGAAATTGACCACCCGTTGAGTGCGATCCTTGTCCCCCTTCATGCCGCGCGCCGCTTTTATGAGCCTGCGGGCGCTGCAACGCTTGCCGCTGATACAAGCCGCCGCGTCACACCAATCGAGCATCCGGAACCAGACTTTCACGAACGCGTTGCCCATTTAAGTGATCAGCCTGAATTGCTGCGCCGTCTGGGGCTGGTGATTGACCTGAAAGTCAGCGACTTGGCTTTGCTTGCCCAGGCCAAGGAATTGACGGCAGAGCTGCGAATGGAAGGACGTGCCACCGCGATCGCATCGCGCACGCCCGTTGAGCGGCGCGGAAGCCGCCTGCTAACCCGGCCGCGCGGTCCTGACTGGGACGGCGGGCGATTGCGGCTAGGCGACGAAAGCAGCTTTGCGGCGCTGACCATGGACAGTGACGGAGCCGCCCTGAAGCTTGGCAATTTCATCCGCGCACTGCCCCGCATGTTGATGATGGCGGATAACGGCGACCCGGGAACTATTGCGCCAGCCGCGCTCCGGTCTGAAGGCTTTACCATTGTGCGCACTGGGCGACTGGCTGGGGTGCAAGACCAAGTCGCGCGGGCCACGAAAATGACGGCTGAAGTGACTGCCGCCAAACCGCCTGTGATTGCAACTGAGGATGTCACACGCGGTTTTCGCGTCGAGATTTGGGATGATCATGACCGCCGCTGGTTCAGCCCGCATCGCCGCCTCGCCACAGCATCGCTTGCCGATGGCACCGTGATTTACAGCGACCACGCCGAGGCCGGATGGGTGCAAACGGCGGCTGTGCGCGAATCGCCAAATGATCCGGGCAAAAAACTCTATTTGCATGAGGCGCTGTTTGGCTGGTCAGGGTGGAGCTTGTCTGCGCCGCGTCCTGGGCCCCGCGCAGTCGCGGACGGTCCGCGTGAAAAGGTCGAAACTGTGAAGCAAGAGGCCAAATTGAGCGAAATCACTGTGGTCACACGCGTCATGCCCGGCACTCTCCCCCGGTTACGCTATGGCCGCAGTTATGCCTTTCGTGCCTGGGGCGTTGATTTGGCCGGGAATTCCCACGGCGGCAATGTGCCGCCGCTGCCCAGTCGTCCAGCACTGATACCAAGCGGCGGGCCGGCGCCATTGGTGGTGGCCCCGCGTTCGCTGCGCATGCTATCACTCGACCTGCCGGGTGTCTCACCGCTGCTCAGCCAGATCACGCCACGGACCAGCGCCATGCGCAGCCCCGCCGCACGCCTCACCGATTTCAAGCTTGCCCCGGCCCGTGCCTTTGACGCGCGCTTCACAGGAAATCTGGAAATTGACCAGATCGTCTCCACCCGCTTGTCAGCGCGTGTTGCTGATGTCGCCAGTATCGATGTCAGCACCGATACAGCAGCGTCACTGACAGACAGGATGCGGGCAAGCCTGAGTGATATTGTGCTTGATACAGCCACCGCGATACGGCCAGAGGCGTTTCACGCTGACCAGCTGGATGAAATCGTCGGCGTGCCCAGTGACACCGTTACTGCAACTATTCCGTTCCGCCGGTGGGATCCTGTCGCGCCACCAGTGGTCGTTCCCCGCCACCGTTATAGCCCCGCTGAGTCCGTCCATCATATGGTCATCCGCAGCGGCGTTGACGAGGATGCTGCGATTGAATCGCCGGAGGATTACATCGCCTCAGTCACTGCAATTGATCCTGTGCTGGCAACAGATTGGCGCGCCACTTCGGAACGGCATCTGGCAGCACCCAAGGGGTCGCAAAGCCTGAATGAACTGCACGGTAAATTTGACGTGGGCATTGACGACCCCGCGCTGCACCGCAAAATGCTGGCAGCAGCACTCCGCGATGATGGCACGCTGTATGACCGTGACATTGTTTCGCTTGATGATCCCGCGCTCACAGTGGCTCAGCCCGGTGTCTCGCTTCAGGCCGGGCCCGAGATCGCCGATCCTGTAACAGACTTGTCTCTGTTTGAAGGGGCCAACCGGGGGGATGTTATTCCGGCAGGTCATTATGTGATGCATGATGTTGATGCGATGGCTTTGCCTTATCTGCCTGATCCGCTGGCGGCGGGTGTTGCCATGGGCATGGCTGGCGCCAATATCGGCAGTCCGCTGTTCGGGCTGTTTCGCACCGAAAGCACAGCGGCGCGTTACAGCGGGGAATGGCCTGCGCCAGCGCCTTTCCGCCTTGTGCTTAAAAGCGCGCCAAAGCCAGTGGCGCGCATTGAAGGCCGCGTCATCACGATTGGCCTTCCGCCCGGCACGCGGCTTGACATGAAACTGTCTTCATCGCTGCGGCCTGAGGATTTGGATTTGCTGGCGCTATGGATGCTGTTTCCCAAGGCCCTGAGAGACCTTGACTTGCTGAAGCGTCCGGCAGCGGACGGCCAGCTTTGGGGGCTGACTCCGTTTGAACGGATTAGCCTTGTTCATGCCGTGCCCCGGCCTGTGCTGCCGCCCCTCATCACGAAGTTATGGCCACTGCGCGCTGAAAATCAGACTTTTGCAGGCTTTGCTGCAGCCATAGAGTGTCACGCCGCCAGCACAGACCGGATTGATGCGGAAGCCAAATGGTCTGAATGGACCGATGATATTGCCGCGCCAAAACCCGTGCAAGAAAACCGCCATGCAGTGGCGTTCACAACTCAGCTTGACCCGTACGAAAACTTGGTTGTTCTGGGCGAAACGCCGGGCATGTCAGATGATCAGCCAGAGGATATGGTTCCCTTTCCCGGGGTTGGCGACGTGAGGATACACCGCGCCCGCCATGAATTTGGTGACACCAAGCACCGCCGCATCACATACTCCTTTCGCGGGACCACGCGGTTCAGGGAATATTTCCCGAACGCTCTGCTTTCGTCGCCTGACAGCCAGTCGCTTTTGGGGGACGGTGTCGAAGTCTCCATCCTCAACAGTGCCCTACCCCCGGTGCCTGAAGTGGACTCGATCATCCCCCTGTTCCGCTGGGACGAAGTCGGCGATCCCGGGCAACCCTTTGGCATCCGGCGGCGGCGGCGCAGTGGCCTTCGCATTTACCTCAAGCGCCCCTGGTACCGCACAGGCGATGATGAGCAGCTGGGCATATTGCTGAGCGCGCTTGATCCGCCAGACCCTGAAAGCGCCAGCCTGTGGGGCGGCGATCCCATCTGGCTGAATGCAGGCCCGAAAAACCCAATTGTCGGCGTGGCACTGGAGGATTTTTACGCAGCCACACTGGGGATCGACGGCGAACGCGGCAACGATGACCGGATCTCTGCCGCTGCCGTGCAGCGCCTGCCCGGAAAAGGCGGATCGCTTGTCACTGTTGTTGGCTACCGGCCCGAATATAATGAAGATCGCAAGCTATGGTTCGTCGATGTTGCCATTGAGCCTGAAGCAGCGGTTTGGCCGTTCGTTCGGCTTGTCGTGGCGCGGTATCAGCCAAACTCGCTTCCCGGAAAAGCATTGTCAAAGGCCGTGAGATGCGATTTCACGCAGCTGTTGCCCGAACGCACGCTGACTGTTTCACGCCCCGATGACGGCCATGTCCGCGTTACAGTGACGGGCCCGGTTGGCCTGCGCGACTTTGGCAGAGGCGCTTTGACAGGGACGACTGTGGCGACCAATAACAGCGCGGCATTTCCGCTTGGCGCGGCAGACCCGACCGCCATCATATCGCGTGACCGGCACATGATGGCCACCATCGAACGATTGGCCGCCGGAGAAACATCTGGCCAAACATCCGATCTTGATTGGGAAGTGGTGCACACACAGGAACTGACCATTGGCGGCGTCAGTGCCGACGCGCAGTGGGCCTGGACAGGCGTATTGCCCATCACCACATCCCTTGGCCCGGCAACTCCTGGCCAGGGCGATCAGTGGCGGGTAATGGTCATGGAAACAGAAGGTATCGAGTCTGACCCCACCGACACGGACCAATTTCCCAAGGAATGGAGGACCATCTATGCCGATTGCGTGACGCTGTGACGCAGCAACACGCGCCCACGACGGAAAAGTTTCCTATCCCCGTGACAATCGCTAGACCAAGCGCCAACAAGATAGGACGAGGGCGCGAATCATGAAGCTGGCGAGTTTGAAGGGTGGTCGTGATGGGCGGCTTGTTGTCGTTTCTGATGACTTGGCCTGGTGTGCTGATGCGTCTCATATTGCGGCAACCCTGCAAATTGCGCTTGATGGGTGGGCGTGGATTGAACCTGCGCTGCGCAATCTGGCCACTGATCTTTCGCATGATGTCATTCCCAAGGAACGCTTTCATGAACGTGATGCGGCGGCCCCGTTGCCCCGCGCATTTCAGTGGGCGGATGGATCTGCCTATGTGAACCATGTTGCGCTTGTGCGGCAGGCGCGGGCATCGGAAATGCCAGACAGTTTTTGGCAGGATCCGCTGATGTATCAGGGCGGGTCTGATGGGTTCCTCGGCGCGCGTGATGCCATTCCACTTCCTGACGAAAGCTGGGGATGCGACATGGAGGCAGAGGTTGTGGTCGTCACGGGTGACGTGCCGATGGGCGTCAGTGCCACAGAAGCGCGCGGCCTCATTCGCCTCATTGGCCTGACCAATGATGTGTCGCTGCGCAATCTGATGCCGGATGAACTGGCCAAGGGTTTCGGCTTTTTCCAGTCCAAACCCGCCAGCGCCTTTTCACCTGTGTTCGTGACACCCGACACGCTGGGCACGCAGTGGGATGGGGCCACACTGCACGGCGCGATGTGCGTCGACTATAACGGCGCGCCGCTGGGCCGGGCAGACGCTGGCGTGGATATGACCTTTGATTTCGGTCAGTTGATTGCCCATGCCGCGAAGACCCGCAGGCTTGGTGCAGGCACCATCATCGGGTCGGGCACTGTATCCAATCGCGGCGCTGACGGGGGGCCGGGCAAACCGATCAGCCAAGGCGGCCTGGGCTATAGTTGCCTTGCCGAAGTGCGCACAGTTGAGACGATCCTGTCCGGTGCGCCGAAGACGCCGTTTATGAAAAGCGGCGACACTGTCCGTATCTGGATGGAGGATGATAAGCACCACCCCCTATTCGGCGTGATTGATCAAACAGTGGCCTAAGGCGCATTTACGGTGAAGCCTGTTATCTTTGGCCTGTTTGGCCTGACGCTGACACCGGATGAGCGCGCCTTTTTTCGCGCCTGCAATCCCGCTGGCTACATCCTGTTCAAACATAATATCTCCGACCATGATCAGCTATGTGCGCTCACGGATGATTTGCGCGCGGCTTCGGGACGGGACCTACTGCCGATCCTGATCGATCAGGAAGGCGGGCGCGTGCAGCGTCTGCGTCCGCCTCATTGGCCCGACACGCCCTGTGCTGCCCGCTTTGCGGCGCTGTATGAACGCGCGCCCATGACTGCCATTGAAGCTGCGCGAGCCGGGGCCCAAGCCACGGGGCTGATGCTCAGTGACGTCGGTATCACCGTAAACTGCGCGCCTGTCGTCGATGTTCGTCGCAGCAACACGCACGGTGCAATTGGCGACCGGTCTTATGGGGGCAACCCTATGCAAGTGGCTTCGCTAGGCCGCGCGGTGCTGGACGGTTTGCGCAGCGGCGGAGTCGTGGGGGTGATCAAACATTTGCCCGGTCAGGGCCGAGCGCTGGTCGACAGCCATGACCAATTACCAGTGGTGAGCGCCAGCGCAGACGAGTTGGAGGAGGATATGTCCGTTTTCAGGCGTCTGAACAGCGCCGTGATTGGGATGACGGCGCATGTCCTTTATGAAGCGTGGGACAAAGATTATTGCGCAACGATGTCGACCACAATCATCACCGACGTCATTCGCAGCCAGATTGGCTTTGATGGCCTGCTGCTTTCTGACGATCTGGCGATGAAGGCACTGACGGGCAGTGCGGCGGAAAGGGCCTGTGCTGCTGTCACCGCAGGTTGCGACATTGCGCTTAACTGCTGGGGAACGCTGGCAGAGCGGGAGGCCGTTGCCAAGGCCCTGCCGGATATCAGCGACACATCTCGGGAACGGCTAGACCGGGCCATGGCCAGCGTTGTTCCACCCCCAACTGGCGCAACCATCGCAGATCTGATTGCCAAGCGCGATGCCTTGCTGTCATATGCCGTATAGATGGACGCAGATTTCCTCTTTGAAGCCCCGACGCAAGCCACGACGCAAGCCCCGATGCAAGCCCCAATGCAAACGACCGCGCAAACACGGGCCAGCGACGATGTTCTCACTCTGGAACTGGGCAGTTGGGACGGGCCACTTGATCTTCTGCTTGCGCTTGCCCGCAATCAAAAGGTGGATTTGCGCGAAATTTCGATCCTTGCCCTTGTTGAGCAATATCTCCACTTCATCGACAGCGCAAAGGCGCTGAAGCTGGAGGTTGCGGCCGATTATCTGGTGATGGCGGCTTGGCTCGCCTATCTCAAATCCTGCCTGCTGTTGCCGCGCGATCCCCAGGTGGAGCCAAGCCCGGAAGAGCTGGCGCTCCGGCTGCAATTGCGGCTGGAACGGCTGAACGCGATGCGTGAGGCCGGGGCAAGGCTGATGGCACGGGACCGGCTGGGGCGCGATGTGTTTGAACGCGGGGCACCAGAAGGTCTGCGTGTCGTGCGCAAGGCGCGCTGGGACGCTGGCATTTTTGATCTCATCCAGGCTTACGGGCAAATCAAGGCGCGTTCGGCACCTGTGTTTCACATTGTCGCGCGGCGGCACGTGATGACGCTGGAGGAAGCCATTGAGCGCGTGTCGCGGCTGGTTGGCAGTGCCGTCAACTGGATGGCGATCCAGCAGTTTCTGCCCGAGACTGATGATCCCGTGTTTCGCAAATCTGCCTTGGCCTCCAGCTTTCTTGCCGCCCTAGAACTGGCGCGGATGGGAAAAATCCATTTGCAGCAAGACGAAGCTTTTGCGCCACTGATGGTGAAGGCAACATGATCCCGCCCGAAGACGATCTGTCCCGCGCCGTTGAAGCTGCGCTGTTTGCGGCGACTGAGCCTTTGTCAGTGGCAGACATCGCGGCCTATGTCGGCGCGGATGCGGACGTAAAAACAGCACTGATTGAGCTGAACCACCGCTACGGCGGGCGCGGCGTTACCCTGGTTGAGCGCGGCGGGAAATGGCATTTTCAAACGGCACCTGATCTGGCGCATATCCTGCGGCGCGAACGGGAGGAAAGCCGTAAACTGTCGCGCGCGGCCATCGAAACACTGGCGATCATTGCCTATCACGAGCCCGTCAGCCGCGCAGAAATTGAATCGATCCGAGGCGTGCAAATTTCCAAAGGCACTTTGGATGTGTTGATGGAGGCTGGCTGGGTGCGGCCCGCCGGACGGCGCGAAGTGCCTGGGCGTCCCCTGATCTATGCAACAACATCAGGATTTCTGTCGCATTTCGGCCTGTTGAGCCGAAAAGACTTACCGGGAATTGACGATTTGAAGGCCGCTGGCTTGCTTGATCCGGTTGATCTGGCGTTTGAAGCGCTAGAAATTCGCGCCGAACAGCAAGCCGAACTGGCAAATGAAGATGAAGACGCCTAAATAGAGGGTATCGGTGGTCCAAGGCAGGGGCACAATTGGAGATTCGCTATGGGTGGTTTGAGCATCTGGCATTGGCTCGTGGTGGGCATACTCGTCCTGTTGCTGTTCGGCAAAGGCCGCTTTTCTGGGATGATGGGCGATGTCGCGGAAGGCATCAAAAGCTTCAAAAAAGGCATGGCGGATGATGATACGCCACCTGCGCCTGCGCCCAAGATTGAGGCTGCACCGCCGACGGTGATCGAGGCGGAGAAGCAGACTGACAAGACAGTTTGAAATTGACATATCTCAATCCCTTCCCTGAGCTTGTCGAAGGGCCGTGCTTCCTAACGCTCGGTGGTGTCGAAAAGGACAGCCCTTCGACAAGCTCAGGGAAGGGACGCCATCGCAATGGGGCCATATGTTCGACGTAGCCCCCACTGAATTCATGCTGGTGGCGCTTATTGCGCTGCTGGTGATTGGCCCTAAGGAGTTGCCGCGCCTGATGCGCACAGTTGGCCAATGGGTGGCCAAAGCACGCGGCGTTGCACGGCAGTTTCGATCTGGCTTTGATGATATGGTCCGCGAAAGCGAGCTTGCTGACATGGAAAAGAAATGGCGCGAGGAAAATGAGCGCATCATGGCTGAGCATCCGATTGAAACACTGCCAAGCTCTGGGCAAACGCCAGGGCCTGCACCTCCGCCGTCCCAGACCAAAGACCCGTCATGACTGATCTTGACGAAAGCAAAGCGCCACTGCTTGATCATTTGATTGAGCTGCGCACGCGTTTGCTGTGGTGCGTCGCGGCCTTTGCCGTTGCTTTCTTCGTGTGCCTTTATTTCGCCAAGCCCATCTTTGCCATATTGGTTCAACCGCTGTTCGCCTCTGGCCAGACGAAAATGATTTACACAGATGTATTCGAGGCATTTTTCGTTGAGATTAAAGTCGCATTTTTCGCCGCGATCATGGTCAGTTTCCCCGTGATCGCGACGCAAATCTATAAGTTCATTGCGCCTGGTCTCTACAAGAATGAAAAAATGGCGTTTCTGCCATTCCTTGCGATGACACCCGTTTTCTTCACGGCTGGCGCGGCCCTGGCCTATTATGTAGCCATGCCAACGGCGTTGCGGTTTTTGCTTGGATTTGAGGGCAATGTTGGCGGAGTAAGCCAGGAAGCCTTGCCCGGCGTTGGCAACTATCTTGATTTCGCAACCAAGTTTCTGTTCGGTTTTGGCGTTTCGTTCCTCCTTCCCATTGTTCTCATGCTGCTCGAACGTGCTGGCATCGTGACGCGCCAGCAACTGAAAAGCGGTCGGCGCTACGCCATTGTCGGGGCGTTTGCCGTTGCCGCTGTCATGACGCCGCCGGATATCATTTCCCAAGTGATGCTCGCCGTGCCGCTGTGCCTGCTGTATGAATTTGCGATCATCGCGATCTGGTTTACCGAGCGCCGCCGCAAAGCGGAGCCAGCCCCTGCCGAATAGCAGCGCGGCTGCTGTGCGCGCGGCCATCACCCGTGCCAACACCCATTCGCCTTACCTCCGCCGCCTCATGACGCGGTTTCCAGATGTTCTGGCGCAGCTTGAAACCGGCGTGCTCCTGCGAAGGCAGGAGTCCAGTCCTGACAACCCCAGTCTTGACAAACAGCGTCCCGAATCGGCGTTATTTGCGGGCTCTGAGCTCATGCCTTCGCAGGAGCACTGGGTCACTATTGATCCTGACCTGCCCGTGGGCAAAGCGCTGCGGCAGGCCAAAGGGCGTCTCGCGCTGATCCTTGCACTTGGCGATCTCGCGGGGCTGCTCTCGCTCACTCAAGTAACAGCGGCGCTGTCAAAATTTGCCGACCGCGCGCTAGACGCGGCCATCACAGAAGCGATCACGGCCCATGTGCCAGGCGCGCATCCGCGCGGGTTTGCCGCCATTGCCCTAGGCAAGCACGGCAGCCACGAACTCAACTACAGCTCCGATATTGATCCCGTTTTGATATTTGATCCTGCCACTTTGCCACACCGCGCGCGCGAAGATGTGGGCGAAGCTGCCGTGCGCATTGGGCGGCGCGTGATGGCTTTGATGCAGGCGCGTGACGGGGATGGCTATGTGTTCCGCGTCGATTTGCGGTTGCGCCCTTCGCCTGAAGTATCGCCCATTGTGCTGCCTGTTGAAGCGGCCATTTCCTATTACGAATCGCAGGCCCTGACGTGGGAAAGAGCCGCTTTTATCAAGGCCCGGGCTTGTGCTGGGGATAGGGACTTAGGCGAAGGATTTCTGACCGCCATTCGCCCGTTCGTCTGGCGGCGCGCGCTGGATTTCGGGGCGATCAAGGACGTGCGCGCTTTGTCTCACCGCATCCGCGATCATTATCACACAGGCCAAGCCTTTGGCCCTGGCTATGATCTGAAACGCGGGCGCGGCGGCATCAGGGAATGTGAATTTTTCGCGCAGATCCACCAGTTGATCCACGGCGGTCGCGATGCCAGCCTGCGGTTGCCTGCAACCCGTGATGCCTTGGCAGCGCTTGCAGCCGCTGGGCGGATCGATGCCCGCGATGCTTTGGCACTGGGCGACGCCTATACTTTGTTCCGCACAATCGAACACCGGCTGCAGATGATTGATGATCAGCAGACCCACCGCTTGCCAACTGACGCCTATGCCCTTGATGAAGTGGCCCAATTGCATGGGCTGGCGGAAGGCGGCGCGCTGCTTGACCTTCTGGCCCCCCATGTCAGGCGGGTTGGTGCGATTTATGATGCATTGGACGATGCCGCGCCAGACGACGGCGCTTTGCCGACGCAATCGGACGGCTTGCTGGTTGTGCTGGCTGGCGCTGGCTTCACTGATCCCGGCCAAGCTGCACAACGCATCACCGAATGGCGCAGCGGCACACTTCGGGCACTGCGGTCGCCCCCTGCACGAGAAGCACTTGAGGCTGTGCTGCCCCGGATTATCGCAGCCCTTGGCGCGGCACCTGATCCGGTGCGCGCGCTCAACCAGCTTTCAACACTCATCGAACGCTTGCCAAGTGCACTTAACCTGTTCCGCCTGTTGGATGCGCAGCCTAATCTGTTGCGTCTGCTGATCACGTTGCTGGCCCATGCCCCAACGCTGGCTGATGCGTTGGCGCGGCGCCCTGATCTGCTGGACCGGTTGATCGATGCGACTGCCTTTGACCCGCCAGGAGGTGTCGAAGACTTGGTCCGCGAAATGACAACCACAGGTGGACTCGAAGCGCAGCTGGATCATGTCCGCCGCACAGTTGGCGATCACCGTTTTGCGCTTGGTGTGCAAGTGATCGAAGGCGCACGAGACCCGCTGGACGTCGCCAGCGGCTATGCCCGCATTGCCGAAGCGGCCGTGAACGTGATCGCATCAGCAGTCACAACAGAATTCGTCCGCAGCCACGGCAAAGTGCGCGGATGCGAGCTGGTCATTCTGGCACTGGGCCGGATGGGCGGGGCCGAACTGACCCATGCGTCAGACCTTGACCTTATCTATCTGTTCACGGGCGACTTTACTGCCGCATCGGACGGCGCAAAGCCGCTTGGCGCTGTTCATTATTTTAACCGGTTGGCACAGCGAGTGACGGCTGGGCTTTCGGTGCAAACAGCGGCAGGTGCACTTTATGAAGTTGATACGCGATTGCGGCCATCAGGTGCGGATGGCCCGCTGGTCGTTTCGCTGGACGGTTTTGCGCGTTATCAGGCCGAAGAAGCGTGGACATGGGAACATATGGCGCTGACCCGTGCGCGGGTGATCTACGGCTCATCCACGGCACGGGCGCAAACCGAAGCCATCATCGGTCAGACACTGACGACGGTACGAGACAAGGCACAATTGCGCGGCGATGCGCTAAAAATGCGCAACGACATAAGCGTGCATAAACCGCCAGCGAGCAGTTTGGATGTCAAACTGGGGCCAGGCGGTCTGGTCGATCTGGAATTTGCGGTCCATGTGGCTCAACTTGGGAACCGCACGGCGCTGGTGCCTCATCTGGGGCACGCCGTAGCAGCTCTGGTAGAGGGCGGCTTTGCCCCGCCTGCTATCATTGAGGCCCATGCCACACTCACTCGTGCCCTTGTCACGTTGCGCCTGATGGCCCCGGATTTGCAGGTTCCTGACGATGCAACAGCAGCGCTGATCGCCCGCGCTTGCGGCGCACAAAGCTGGTCAGAGTGGCTTGAAGCGGTGGACAGAGTGCGCCAAAGCGTGAACTTATTCTGGTCGCGCACAATCGGAGACTCACCATGACAGACGTTGGCACTTTGGCCCCTATCACTGCATTTGCAGCACTGGACGGCAGCATAACATCAGTAACGGCCCACGCCGGGCGCAAGCTTGTGCTTTATTTTTACCCAAAGGATGATACTTCTGGCTGCACCAAGGAAGCGCAGGAGTTTACAGCACTTGCCAGTGAATTTGCAGACGCGGGCGCAGACATTGTCGGCATTTCGAAAGATTCCGTCAAAAGCCACGCAAAATTCGCAGCCAAATATGGTCTATCTATCGGCCTCGGCAGCGATGAAGATGGCAAAGTATGCGAAGCCTACGGAGTATGGGTGGAAAAATCTATGTATGGCAAAAAATACATGGGCATTGAGCGTTCGACATTCCTGATCGGCACCGATGGCAAGGTGGCGCAGGTCTGGCGCAAAGTGAAGGTTCCTGGGCATGCGGAAGCAGTGCTGGAGGCCGTTCAGGCGTTGTGAGTATAAAACTCCCCTTCCCTGAGCTAGTCGAAGGGGTGTTTCGGTGAACGAAATTGCTGGCCTGTGACGCTCCTCGCCACTCTTCTTTTCGTTGTCACCGCTTTTCTTACCGCCGCTTTGTCTGGCATCCTTGGCATGGCGGGCGGATTGGTGCTGATGGGCGTGCTAGCGTTTCTGTTGCCAGTGCCGGCAGCTTTCGTCACGCACGGCATTTTGCAACTGGTTGCCAACGGCTGGCGGGCGATTTTGCATCGCGCCCATATCAAATGGTCGATCACGGCGTGGTTCATCGTCGCAACGGTGCTTGGCGCCGTTTTCATCAGCCTGTTCCAACTCATCCCTTCAAAAGCCGCGGTCTTTTTGATGCTTGGCCTTGTGCCGATGCTGGTCTGGCTGCCCAGGCGCTGGTTGCAGCTTGATGCTGCCAATCCAATTCATGCCGTGATCTTTGGCACTGTGGCATCCGTATTAAACTTGTCGGCAGGTGTAGCAGGCCCTTTTCTTGATACGCTCTTCGTGCGCACGGGGCTGTCTCGTCACGAAATTGTCGCCACCAAAGCGGCCATCCAATCGCTCAATCATATCGCCAAGATATCGGTTTATGGTTGGATACTCTCAGGTTCAGATACTGCGGCCATGCCGCCATGGTGGGTGTTCGCCATTGCAATCCCAGCATCAATGATGGGCACAGTTGCGGGCGGCAAAGTGCTGGACCGGATGACAGACGTTGATTTCAAGCGCTGGACGGCGTGGATTGTCACCGGAATTGGGGCGTTCTACCTCGTCAAAGCGGCTCGGCTGTGGTCATAACATCCGTTTCTGCGGCCATTCGCGGTGCACTGCTTACCGCCGATCCCAAAGCCAAAGCCATGGCAACGCGTGCTGTAGCGCGGGACTGGCGATTGGGGCGGCTGTGCCATGTCTTTGATGCCGACATGCCAAAGCGCCCGGCGCGGCCCAGCGAACCCAGTCTGGTCGCCCCCAACCAGATGCCCAAGCGCGGGCGCGGACAGTCGCTTGCCAATCGCATCGCGTTTATTCACGCGCTGGCCCACATCGAACTGAACGCCATTGACCTCGCACTCGACATCGCAGGCCGGTTCGGTGCCGATCAGCCGCGTGATTTCATTACGGATTGGCTGAAGGTCGCATCCGAAGAAGCGATGCACTTTGCGCTGCTAGAGCGTCATCTGCGTGTCATGGGCAGCCATTACGGGGCGCACCCAGCCCATGACGGATTGTGGGAGGCCTCTGAAGTCACTGCCCATGATTTGCTCGCCCGGTTAGCGGTCGTTCCGCTGGTGCTGGAGGCGCGCGGGCTGGATGTAAGCCCTGCCACGATTGCGCGGTTTCAGGGCGCTGGGGACAAGCGCAGTGCAGCAATCATGACCCGCATTTATGCCGACGAAATCACTCATGTTGCCACGGGATTTCGTTGGTTTTCAAGTGTTTGTAATTCATCAGGCGAATCGCCGGAAGTGCAGTGGCAGCGCCTTGTCCGCACCTATTTCAAGGGGCCATTGAAGCCGCCATTCAACGACTCAGCCCGAGAGAAAGCCGGTTTGACCCGGAACTATTACGCTGACCTTGCCAGCGTTGTCACACCCGCGCAGTGATTCTCCTCACAACTGGATTGCGCACGGGGAAAAAGCGCAGCCATATCGGGTCGCTGGGGGTTTTCATGAGTTTTGATGTGAGTTCAAAGAGTATGAGTCAATTGGCCAAGCTGAAGCAGAAGTTTCGCGGGCGTGAACTTTTCATCCACGACGGCGCTTCGATGCGCCGTTTTCATATTAGCGCGCGTCAACAGATGCAGGCTGCTGGTGCGGCTGCGTTGCTGATCGTGGCAGGTGTAACTTCGCTTGGCCAACTGGCGATCAGCAGCTTTTCATTGACTGACGGTGCCGCTCGTGAGGCGCAAATTGCGGCCATGGAAATTAAACTTGAGTCACTCCAGTCAGACGTAGTTGCCGTGAAGAATGCGGCGCGTGATCATGCCAAGCGACTTGAGGCCCGTCATGCTGCGCTGGCAGCTTTGGTAAAGGGTGATGCGAATGCGCAGACGCTTGCTGCCATGCTGCCTGCCCTTACCAACCACGGCGGCGCCGCAACCAGCGTCGAAATAGCCTTTGCGCAGGTTGATCAGCAGCAGGCAGCGATGGCGCTGGTGCTGAAACGTGCCACTGATGCGCGCTATGCGCAAAAGGCTGGCCTTGTGTCGAGCCTGGGGCTGAACCCGACTGGCCTGGGCGGCATGGGTGGCCCCTACGAACCCATTACTGAAGCGGCCACGGGCGCGCCTGCCAAGGCAGACCCTCAATTTCGTGCGCTGTTTGACAGTTGGAAGCGGCTTGACCGGCTGGAAACCAGCATGATTTCCATTCCGTCGCAAAAGCCAGTTGATAGTGTATCGGTGGCCAGCGGTTTTGGCGTGCGCAGTGATCCGTTTCGCGGCGGCCGTGCCATGCACGCAGGCGTTGACATCCCCGGCCCAATTGGCACACCTATCTATGCCACAGCCGACGGTATCGTTGGGCGCACCGGTTGGATTGGCGGCTATGGCAATATGATTGAGCTTGAACACGGCAAAGCCATCCAGACCCGCTACGGCCATTTATCTGCCATCAATGTTATGCCCGGCGCGCGGATCAAGCGGGGCCAATTGATTGGACTCATGGGATCAACAGGGCGTTCCACGGGATCGCATCTTCATTATGAAGTGCGCCTTGACGGCCGCGCTGTAAACCCGATCCCGTTTCTGCGCACCGCAGACTATTTGCTTGCCATGCAAAAGCGCACAGACGGTGTAGCGCTTGGCGGACCTGAAACGGGCGCAGTGAAAAGATAAGTCTGCTTGCAGGGCGCGCCGTCCGGCCCTATCTTTACCGCTATGAACATCTCACTGTCAGAATCCGCAGCGGCCCGCGTCCAATGGATTGCGGATCGCCAGAATAAGCCCGCGTTGCTGCGCTTGGCTGTCGAAGGCGGAGGCTGTTCGGGCTTTCAATACCGCTTTGGCCTTGCCGACGCCGTTGAGGCCGACGATCGCGTGACAGAACGCAACGGCGTGAAGCTGCTTGTCGATTCTGTAAGCCTTGATCTGATCGACGGCAGCGAAGTTGATTTTGTCGAATCGCTTGGCGGGTCGGCCTTTCGCGTCACCAACCCGCTTGCGGCGGCGGGTTGCGGCTGCGGTGCGAGTTTTTCTGTCTAGTGAAAATTGCGACTTACAACGTCAACGGCATCAAGGCGCGATTGCCCCGCCTGATCGAATGGCTCACCGAAACCCAGCCTGACATTGTTTGCCTTCAGGAACTCAAATCAAGTGATGAAACCATTCCTGTCGCCGATGTGGAGGCTGCGGGATATTTCGGCGTCTGGCACGGGCAGAAGGGGTTTAACGGCGTGGCCATCCTTGCGCGCGGGGAAATGCCGGTCTTGATCCGCAAAGGTTTGGACGGAGAGCCAGAGGATGATCATAGCCGCTATATTGAGGCTGAGGCCTTCGATGTTCGCGTGGCCAGCATTTATCTGCCGAACGGCAATCCGCAACCTGGGCCCAAATTTGACTATAAACTCCGCTGGTTTGACCGGCTAACCGCCCGCGCGGCGGATCTGATGGCGCTTGAAATTCCGCTGGTTCTGGCAGGCGACTATAATGTTATCCCGACCGACGATGATATTGCAAACCCTCCTGCTATGGCAGACGACGCGTTAATGCAGCCTGAAAGCCGCGCCGCGTTTCGCCGCTTGTCCGCACTGGGCCTGACTGACGCGCTAGAGGCGCGGCATCCCAAGGGGCAGCTTTGGACATTCTGGGATTATCAAGCCGGCGGCTGGCAACGCGACGCTGGCTTTCGTATTGATCACCTGATGCTGTCTCCCGAAGCCGCTGACCGGTTGGTGCAAGCCGGTGTCGATAAGGAACACCGGGGCCGAGAAAAAGCCAGCGATCACGCCGCGACGTGGGTGATTCTGGATTAGCCACCCATTCGCTTACAGCACGCAGCATAAACGTCATTCCTGCCGATCGACTTGCCCCGGCGATGCGGTCGACCCTGCAAGCAAGCCCCCATCAATGTTGAACTCACTGCCCGTGATGTAACTTGCCTCATCGGACGCGAGCAACACGGCGATTGCTGCCACTTCCGAAGCCAGTCCAAAACGTTTGAGCGGGGTATCGGCAATGAGGGCTGCTGTTCGCGTCTTCCGGTCTGGTCCGTCACCCAACATAACTTCCCACATCGGCGTCAGAATGGCGGCGGGGTGAATTGAATTGCACCGGATCGCCCAGCCCTGCTGCGCACAGTAAAGCGCAACTGATTTGCTATGATTGCGGATCGCGGCCTTTGACGATGCATAAGCTGCTGCGCCCGGAATGCCGACAAGGCCGGACCGTGAAGACATATTGATGATTGATCCTGCACCTTTGCCCTTCATTGCGGCAATGGCCGTACGGCAGCCCAGGAAAGTGCCATCCAAATTAGTCGCATGAACAGCGCGCCAGTTTTCCAGACTGACATGTTCAGGATCGTGCGGCACTGTCCCCTGTTCAAACCCTGTAACCCCTGCATTGTTGACCAGCACGTCCATGATGGGAACCCGCACCGCCAACGCCGCCCAATCCGCCTCTTCGCGCACATCAAGGCGCATAAACCGCGCGGAAAGCGTCGCTGCCAATGCGTGCCCCGCCTCCACATCGGTATCGGTAAGAATGACCTCCGCGCCCTCCGCCACAAAGGCCTCAGCAATCGCCTGCCCAATCCCCCGCGCACCGCCAGTGATGACGCATATTTTGTCAGTTAATCTGGGCATGATCGAGCCTCTTTTGAAATGTGCCGGGGATGAGTTATATAGCTGGCCTGCGCAACGGGGTCGATCCAAGTCACTGACCTGCTAACCGATGTGTCTTTCAATCCAACTCATGCTACTATCCGCCCGCTTAGGACATGACATGAAACGCGCACTCATTGCTGGAGCCGCTTATTTTGGTGCGCTATTTGCCTTGGGCTTCATCCTAGGCACGATCCGCGTCATGATCACGGCCCCGCGATTTGGTGTGCTGACGGCAACCGCGTTGGAGGTTCCGGTCATGGTGGGGGCGGGCTTTGCCCTGTGCCGCTGGGCCATAAGCCGCTGGCATGTGCCGCGGGCCATAACATTGAGGGGGGTGATGGTGATCTGGTTTCTATTCTTGCTGGCTCTGTTCGAAACGGGGTTGGGCGCGCTGCTCTTTGGGCGAAGCGCATCCGAACAATGGGCCGCATTTTCCACTCCGGCAGGCGCAGTTGGCACTACGGCTCAGATCATTACAGCATTGTTGCCATTATTTGTTGGCAGAAGTGCGAAGATTTGACGCGGTGCCTCACCCTGCCAGCTTTTCAAGTCTAGCTTGCAGCGCTGCTAACTCAGCCTTGAGCGCAGCGACATCATCATCGGTGCCGGGCTCGGCCTTGGGAGCGGGTTTGGCCTTGGGCGCGGGCCGGAAAGCGCTGGTTGCAGCTTCGAACATCGCCATGTTGCGCTTGGCCATTTCGGCAAAGGGGCTTGCGGCAATGGCCCCTTCAAACACGGATTTGACCTTTTCCTGATTGCCGCGAAACGCATCCATTGAGGCTTCGAGATAGCTCGGCAGCATCGTCTGCATCGAATCGCCGTACATCGAAATAATCTGGCGCAGAAAGCCAGTTGGCAGCATGGCGTTGTCGCCTTTGCCTTCGCCTTCAAGGATGATCTGCGTCAGCACGCCGTGGGTGATATCATCGCCAGACTTCGCATCAAGCACCACAAATTCCCGCCCAGCGCGGATCATAGTGGCCAGCGTATCGAGCGTAATATAGGCCGAAGTCTCAGTATTATAGAGCCTCCGGTTGGCATATTTCTTAATCGTTACCGGGGCAT
>JANPCO010000035.1:0-6267 GCA_031430995.1 Sphingomonadales bacterium
ACAGACCGGCCGGCGCCAAACTTAGGCCCACTCGGTGGGCTTTGCGCGGCATTGCATTACGGGTTGGCGGGCGGGTTTGACGCGGTGGTGACGGCGGGGTGCGACATGCTGCCTTTGCCATATTTTGCCGGCCTTTATGACCAGGGCGCGGCGACTGTGGTGGAAGATCAACCGCTGCTGGGGGTTTGGCCATGTTCGCTCGCCCCGGCGTTAGAGGCGCATTTGACGGCGAGCACCAATCTGTCCGTTTATCACTGGCTTAAACTGATCGACGCCAAACAAATTGCGCTAACGGGCCAGCATCACAATTTTAATACGCCCGCTGATTTGGCTGCTTATGCAAGTTCACTTGCAATTCATCGCCACTGACGCAAGACGCCGTAGTCCCAGCCATCAGTGCGGAGTTTGCGCGTGATTACCCGAACCATGATAGTCGCGGCTTTGTTGGCAGCACCTCTTCCCGTAGCAGCACAATCGACCGATCTGGCCAAGATGTCCGCGCACCTGAAATCCGTTTCCACAATGACTGCCAATTTCGCGCAAACTGATCGCAGCGGCAAAGTGCTCAGTGGCGTGATGACGCTGGCCCGGCCGGGTCGCATCAGGTTTCAATATGAAAAAGGCGTGCCGATCCTGCTGGTGAGCGATGGGCGCGCGCTGACTTATGTGGATTATTCAGTCAAGCAAGTGCAGCGCTGGCCGATCAGCAATTCTCCGCTGGGGGTATTGCTGGACCCGGACAAGGACTTGTCACGGTTTGCCAAGGTTGTGTCTAGCGGTAGCGCAAAAACGCTAGTCGCTGAAGTTCGGGATCCTAAGCGGCCAGAATTTGGCGTGATCTCGCTGGCTTTTGAACGCAGCGACTCAGGGCCGGGTGGTTTGGTTCTGCTGGGGTGGGTTTCTGTGGACAGTCAGAACAATCGCACTTCGATTCGGCTGACCAATCAGGTGTTTAATCGCCCTGTCTCCGGCGAAGCGTTCAAATGGCGCGACCCGCGGAGCCGCACCCGCTCCCGCTGACGCTCTGTTCATATTGGGGCAAGGAAGATTGGGATATTTGGAAGATCGCAGCTCAGATGCTGGTCGCGGGATTCCCCCCTGTTGCTCGCCATTTGCATCTGACTCGCCAGCGTGACGAACGCTCGGTTGGCCCTCGCTCCACGCCCCCGGAGCGGGGGCCTTTCCATTTTACGGTATATTGCCTTTCATCTGCGAATCGTTCGCACTGGCTTCCCGCGGATTGCGCAGTTAAAGACGACGAATAAGGGTCGCACGAGCGAAACAATAAAGAGGTTTGACGTGGATTATCAGCGCGTGTTTACCCAGGCCATTGACCGCCTGCATGAAGAAGGGCGCTACCGCGTCTTCATCGATATTCTTCGCAACAAGGGCTCGTTTCCCAATGCGCGCTGCTTTGCAGGACATAACGGGCCTAAGCCGATCACTGTCTGGTGTTCAAACGACTATCTGGCGATGGGTCAGCATCCCAAAGTCATCACGGCCATGGAAGACGCGCTGCATGACGTCGGTGCAGGGTCTGGTGGAACTCGCAACATTGGCGGCAACACTCACTACCATGTCGATCTTGAATGGGAATTGGCAGACCTGCACGGCAAGGAAGCCGCGCTCTTGTTCACATCCGGCTATATCTCGAACGAAGCCACGCTTTCAACGCTGGGTAAAGTCCTCCCCGGATGCATCATTTTCTCTGATGAATTGAACCATGCGTCGATGATCGCGGGCATTCGCACATCGGGATGCGAAAAGCGGGTATGGCGTCACAATGACCTTGCCCATTTGCGCGAATTGCTTGAAGCCGAAGACCCCGCCGTTCCCAAATTGATCGCGTTTGAAAGCGTGTATTCGATGGACGGTGATGTTGCAGATATTGCAGCAGTTTGCGATTTGGCCGACGAATTTCAGGCCATCACTTACTGCGATGAAGTGCACGCCGTTGGCATGTACGGGCCTCGCGGTGGCGGCATATCGGACCGTGACGACGTTGCGCACCGGATTACAATCATTGAAGGCACGCTGGGCAAGGCGTTTGGCGTCATGGGCGGCTATATCGCCGCTGATCAAGTGATCATTGATGTTGTTCGCTCCTATGCGCCCGGCTTTATCTTCACGACTTCACTTTCGCCAGTGCTGGTGGCGGGCGTTCTTGCCAGCGTGCGGCATTTGAAAGGATCATGCGAAGAGCGCGACGCTCAACAAGCAGCCGCTGCTTATCTCAAAACCAGCTTCGCCGACGCTGGCCTGCCAGTCATGGATGGCACAACGCACATCGTTCCGCTCATGGTTGGCGATCCGATTAAGGCCAAACGGATTAGCGACATATTGCTGGCCGAATACGGCGTGTACGTTCAGCCCATCAACTACCCCACCGTGCCGCGCGGCACCGAACGGCTGCGCTTCACGCCGGGCCCTGCCCACACGCAGGACATGATGGATGAATTGACCGGCGCTTTGCGGGAAATCTGGGAACGGATGGAACTGCGCAAAGCGGCTTAGGCGAGCCCCATAATAACGGTGAGCCCACCGAGACTAAGTGATAATATCCACCGCAGCTGCATCCATCCCTCAGGCGTGCCACCGATTTTAAGATCAACGGCGGGTGATATCGCGATGAGCGCGCCAAGCACGACTAAAGACGGCCCCGGCCAAGTATAACCCCAGATCCACGGCAGATATGTCGTCACGCCAATAAGGCTTGGCAAAACAGAAACGGGATAGATCCATAAAGGCACTTTGTCTTGGCGAAGGGCCAGCCCCCACCAGACACCGCCCAGAAAGCTGAAAATCAGCGCCGCATAGATATAGCCGATGGCCAGCGCCCCCCAGCGTTCCTCAGCATTCGCAAAGACAGTAAGCGTCGCCCAGAGCTGCGGCGCAATGCCCGCCAAACCGAGCCAGCGTGCCAATCGGGGAAGCGAAACCTGCATGATAGCCGAATAAGCGGGGCGCGATCCCCTGTCACACCGTCACAAAGGCCGTTTGTCAGCCAAGCCGAATGCGGCGCGCTGCCCCCGGGACACTTATGAGCGATTTGAACGGCACCGCGTCCACGCTGCGATAATCGCCCTTGTGCGGGTCGCTCATCACGTGCGTGATTTCGGCATTGATATCCATCACCCAATAATGCGGCACGCCAGCGCGGGCATAGCTCAGCCGCTTTGGCCCCAAATCTTCGCGCAAAGAGGTGTCTGCGACTTCAATTGCCAAAACCAAAGCGTCGCTTTTGATGATCCCTGTGATGGCCCCGGGATCACGGAAAATGCAGACATCGGGCAGGCGAACGGACTGTTTGGGCTGGATCATGTGCACAGTGAGTTCCTGGCCGACGATGTAGCCGTTTAGGCCGTCGCCAAAAATACTGTCTAACTTGCGAAAGATCTGACGTTGATAGCCGAAGTGCGGATAGCCTGATGGACCCATATGGGTGATAATTCCTTGCACCAACTCAATCTTGCCGCACCAGTCGGACAGCGGCTGCTGCTGCGCCATTTCCATGAACTCTCGCACCGAAAAGCGGGCAGGCGCTTCGGCGATTAGCGAAAGAGTGGAAAGTTGGGTCATCACGAGAGACTATCACAGGATAATCGTCCGCGCCAAGCTACAATGCCTTGTGGCAAAAGCTGCGACCATCCCCTAAAGCAGCGATCTACTGATTCACTTGGCCCTCACAAGGATGCTACCGCCAGTGCGCATTGCCATTGCCTCTGATCATGCCGCGCTTGAGATGAAAAGCGCGCTTGCTGATTACCTGCGCGAAGGCGGGCACCTGGTGAATGATCTTGGTCCTCATGACGGCGCGTCTGTGGATTACCCTGACTATGGATACCGCCTTGCTGCTGTAATTGCGGACGGTGAAGCTGATCGCGGTATTGCGATCTGCGGGTCTGGCATTGGCATATCAATTGCCGTGAACCGCAATCCGGCCTGCCGCGCTGCCCTTGTTTCGGAGCCGCTCTCCGCCAAACTTTCGCGTGAGCATAATGACGCCAACGTCATAGCCCTTGGCGCGCGCTTGACTGGCATTGATATGGCCAAAGCCTGTCTTGACGCTTTCTTGTCGACGCCCTTTGGCGGTGATCGTCATGTGCGGCGCGTTACCAAACTTTCACACCCGCACTTCGTTAAGGAGCCTGTATGAGCACCCAACCCGCCTATGTTTTGAACGACGTCCAGCCAGACGGGTTTTTTACCCGTTCATTGCAGCAGACTGACGATGCCGTGTTCGCAGCACTCCGCCGCGAAATCGACCGGGAGCAATATCAGATTGAGCTGATCGCGTCTGAGAATATCGTTTCGAAGGCAGTGCTTGAGGCGCAAGGATCAGTTTTCACCAATAAATATGCCGAAGGCTATCCCGGAAAGCGCTATTATCAGGGCTGTGCCCCTTCCGATGAAGTTGAAACACTGGCCATTGAACGTGCCAAGCAGCTGTTCGGGGCAGGGTTTGTCAATGTTCAGCCGCATTCGGGTGCGCAGGCGAACGGTGCGGTGATGCTGGCGCTCACGAAGCCCGGCGATACGATTTTGGGCATGAGCCTAGATGCGGGAGGCCATCTGACGCACGGCGCGCGTGCCTCAATGTCGGGCAAATGGTTCAACGCTGTTCAATACGGTGTGCGTGCCGACGATCATCTGATTGATTTTGATCAGGTTGAGGCGCTTGCCAAGGAGCACCGGCCAAGACTGATGATTGCAGGCGGATCAGCTTATCCCCGCATCATAGATTTCGCGCGTTTTCGGGCGATTGCGGATGAAGTCGGGGCGCTATTTTTGGTTGATATGGCGCATTTCGCTGGACTGGTTGCAGGCGGCGTTCACCCGTCACCGCTGCCCCACGCTCATATCGTGACGAACACTACGCACAAAACTCTGCGCGGCCCACGCGGCGGCATGATCATGACCAATGACGAAGCAATTGCGAAGAAGATCAATTCTGCCGTATTCCCCGGCCTTCAGGGAGGCCCGCTGATGCACGTTATTGCTGCAAAGGCTGTGGCCTTTGGTGAGGCGTTAAAGCCTGAGTTCAAAAGCTATGCAGCCGCAACCGTCGAAAACGCTAAAGTGCTGGCCGCGACGTTGAAGGAACGCGGCGCAAATCTGGTGTCGGGTGGCACGGACACGCATCTCGCGCTGGTTGATCTGACGCCATTGGGTGTCACGGGGCGCGACGCTGATGAGGCGTTGGAACGCTCTGCCATCACCTGCAACAAGAACGGTATTCCCAACGATCCGCTGCCGCCTGTCAAAACCAGCGGCATCCGGGTCGGTTCACCGGCAGGCACAACGCGCGGTTTTGGTCCCGCGGAGTTCCGCGAAATTGGTCATATGATCGCTGATGTCCTTGAAGGTCTCCGCACGAACGGTGAGGCAGGCGACGCGCAGATTGAAGCGAATGTCCGTGGCCGGGTCCGCGCGCTGTGTGAACGCTTCCCCATCTATCCGGGGCTGTAGCCGTTGCGCTGCCCGTTTTGCGGTCATGCCGAGACCCAAGTCAAAGACAGCCGCCCAACCGAGGATAGCGGCTCGATCCGCAGGCGGCGGCAATGTGAAGAATGCGGTGCGCGCTTTACGACCTTTGAACGGGTGCAATTGCGCGAACTGACGGTTTTGAAATCCGAAGGGCGGCGGCAAACATTCGAACGGGAAAAACTGGAACGCTCGATTGCCATTGCCTGCCGCAAGCGCCCTGTTGATGCCGGGCGAATGGACCGATTGGTCACAGGCATCCAGCGCCAACTGGAAACCATGGGAGAACCAGAGATTCCGTCTGCGCGCATTGGGGAATTGGTGATGGAGGGCCTGAAGGCCGTGGACGCTGTGGCCTATATCCGCTTTGCATCGGTTTACCGCGACTTTACCGAGCCCAAGGATTTTGAGGAGTTCGCCGGGAATGTGGCGGAAGCCGCGAAGGGGTAGGGGGTTTGTGCGACCCTCTGAAAGCAGATTGAAATGAGTTTCTGGGCCTACATGGTGCGATGCACCGACGATAGTTACTACACTGGGCATACCGACAACTTGGAAAAGCGATTGGCGCAGCACCAGTCAGCCACCGCGAAGGGGTACACAAACACGCGCTTGCCCATTGCATTGGTGTGGTCACAAGACTTCGGAACTCGGTTTGAGGCGCTTGAGGCGGAGCGCAAAATTAAGGGCTGGTCTCGCCAGAAGAAAGATGCGCTGATTCGCGGCGATTGGGACGCAATACAACGATTGGCACGGCGTGGCTCCGTCCTTCGAGATGAGGCAGGC
>JANPCO010000036.1:0-17704 GCA_031430995.1 Sphingomonadales bacterium
CGCCGCCTGGTGAAAAGTGCCGCTGTGCGCCATGAAATCACACATCTGGTCCAACCGCGAGAGCAGCGCGAGACCCAATCGCCGGTCCTGCGCAAAGCGGCGCGTGACGCCTGTGTCCTTGTCCCGCTGGGTTTCCGTCCACTGCCCGGCCAGCGCGCGGTCCAGCAGTTCACCCGCAACCACATCGCGCGACAGCAGCACCGCTGCATCCCACCCAATCCGAAACGCCAACCCCGCGCCCCGCCGCCTGCGATCATAAGCTGCGCGGCGAGACATCGAAACTCCCTTGCAGGCCTCTGTCACGCTACCAGTCTCAGCCAGCCCTTCCACAAATGCCCGCTCCAGCGCCGGTGTCCAGTGATAGTCAGTCATACACACATCCTTTTCCATAAATAGGATATATCCTATCCGAAGGGTGTGCGACTGTCAAGAACAGAAGGGGATCAAAGGACGTTTGGGGCGAGAATGGCTGCTTTGTTGGGGATTCCGGACTGTCTGCTATTAGGCGAGAAGATACGATAATCTGCCCTTGCCGACGGTGCTATTCATGTTCATAAAGCTGCCAGTCCAAAGGAGGATTATATGGTCACTTGCTATCTCCGCTATGTGCTCGACCCTCACAAGCTCGCTGACTTCGAGACTTACGGTCGGATGTGGATACCGTTGGTAAATCAAATGGGCGGGGTCCACCATGGATACTTCTTCCCACATGAAGGGCCAAACAACATCGGATTGGCCCTGTTCAGCTTTCCAAGCCTTGCCGAATACGAAACTTATCGAGCCCTCATTCCGACAAATGCAGAGTGCCAAGCAGCTCTGCAGTTTGCGGAGCAAACCCGTTGTATAATCAGCTTCGAACGAAGCTTCATGCGGCCGCTTTTCGCTGTCTGACAAAGCGATGCTGACGACCGAAAACTTGTCGCAACCGGACATCGCTCACTCAGCCTCCCCCTTTATTTCGCACTGCACAACGCCCTGTTGACTTGCGCAGGGCCTCCACCTAAAGCGCAATGGCCTTGGCGGGGTTGCCGGGTTTTGTGGCGATTTCCCTTGATGAAAGGAACGGTCGACATGGCTTCTGAAGACCCTGCGCAGGACGGTAAAGGCTCGTCAGACCCTCGGCTCGATTCGTTAGACATGCAGCTGAAAAAGGTAAGACAGGCCGAAAAAATCCGTTCCGGTGAAGCGGCGCACGGAACTGCCAAAGGAATGCGGCAGGGCAACCGGGTGTTGACGGAATTGATTGCTGGCCCTGCGGGTGGCGCTTTGGTCGGGTGGTTGTTTGACCGCTGGCTTGGCACTTCCCCCTGGATTCTGCTCACAGCCATGTTCTTGGGAATTGCGGTTGCGTTCAGAAACATCATCAGAATTTCTGCGGAGCGTCCGGAATAGTTCGGGCGCTTTGACTGCATCTATCGCGCTCGCTTTGCGGGCGTTTTGGCTTGAACGGGGTTTGTGAACAGTGGCGGCGGAAAGCGGCAAGATTGATCCGATGCATCAGTTCCAGATTGAGCCGCTCGCGCAGCTTAATCTTGGCGGCTATGACATTTCGTTCACCAACAGCTCCCTCTTCATGCTTCTCGTGCTCGGCGCGATCTGGCTTTTCATGCTGGGTGGGATGAAGCGCGAAATGGTTCCCGGTCGCTGGCAGGCCGCAGTGGAGGGCGTGACTGGTTTTATCGGCAACATGCTGACGACCAGCGTCGGCCCCGAAGGCAAGAAATATGTGCCGCTGGTCTTTTCGCTGTTCATGTTCATTCTGGTCGGCAACTTCATGGGCATGATGCCATTTGGCCTTGTGCCAGGCGCGCACCCCTTCACAGTGACCAGCCATTTGACGGTGACGGCGATCCTCGCGGTGATCAGTTTCTCAGTGGTGCTGATCGTTGGCTTTTGGAAGCATGGTTTTCACTTTTTCTCGCTCTTCGTGCCGCACGGAACTCCGATCTGGCTCTTGTGGCTGATCCCCCTGATCGAGCTGTTCTCGTTCCTTATCCGCCCGTTCAGCCTCGCGCTGCGGCTGTTTGTCGCGATGACGGCGGGCCATGTGTTGATGAAAGTGCTTGCTGGCTTTGTGATCAACGGGCTGAACGCAGATGCAACGTGGGTCAGCGCTGTCGTCAGCTTGCCAAGTTTCATCCTGATGATTGGCATCACGCTGCTCGAACTGCTGGTGTGCGCCATTCAGGCTTATGTGTTCGCGCTGTTGACGTCGCTTTACATCAATGACGCAGTCAACCTTCACTAGATTTTCCAACCTCAACATCCGTTTTTTCAAAGGAGTTTTATCATGGACGCAGAAGCAGCAAAATTGATCGGTGCCGGTCTCGCAGCAATTGGTGCCGGTTTGGCAGCTGGTGGCGTGGGCAACGTGTTTGGCTCATTCCTTCAGGGTGCCCTTCGTAACCCAGCCGCAGCGGACGGTCAGCAAGGTCGTTTGTTCATTGGCTTTGCGGCTGCTGAACTTCTCGGTTTGCTCGCCTTCGTGGTCGCGATGATCCTGATCTTCGTTGCCTAAGTTAAAGAACGGCTCAGTTTAATGCCTCAAATCTCGCAAATTCTTGAAACTTATGCGTCGCAGGCTTTCTGGCTCTTGATTGTCTTTGGCTTGATCTATTTCGTGATTGGCCAAGGAATGTTGCCAAAGATCGAAGCAACGGTGGATGCGCGGGCAGCCAAGATCGCCAGCGATCTGGCAGAGGCAGAGCGGGCCAAGGCAGCTGCGCGGGATCTGGAAGCGGGGCTGACGGCTTCGCTTGCAGAAACCCGGGCGGCCGCACAGGCAGAGGCCAATGCCGCTAAGGCGAAAGCGGCTAAGGATGCTGAAAATCGTCTGGCCAAAGCTGACGGCGAAGTGGTGGCCAAGGTGGCGCAAGCAGAGGCTGAGATTGCCAAAGCGCGGGCTAAGGCGATGACGAATGTTGAAGCGCTGGCAAGTGAAGCTGCGGCAGCAATCGTCGCCAAAGTCTCCGGCGCAACAATCACGGCGGCTCAAACCACCGCCGCAGTGAAAGCAGTGATGGCCAATGGCTGAGTCCGCAAATTCCAACGCTATCGCTGCTGAAGGCGAAATCATCGCTGGTACAACTGTTGACGGTGCAGACGCCACGCACGCCGTGCCCCATGCCCTGGGCATGGACGCCACGATGTGGGTTGCGCTTGCGATGCTAGTGGTCATTGGTTTGGCCGTCTGGAAAAAAGTGCCCGCCATGGTTGGTGCAGCACTGGATAAGCAGATTGGTGCCATCAAAGACCAACTGGATGCCGCAACAAACCTGCGCAAAGAGGCGGAGGCTTTGAAGGCCGAATATGAAAGCATGGCAAAATCTGCGGCACTTGATGCCGTGGAAATGAAAGCTGCTGCCGAAGCCGAGGCAAAGGATATCATTGCCAAGGCAAAGGTCGACGCGACGGCGCTTATCGCACGACGCACCGTGATGGCGGAACAAAAGATCGCGGCAGCTGAACTGGCCGCCATTGCCGATGTTCGTGCGGCTGCCGCTTCAGTTGCGACAACAGCTGCCACTCACCTGATCCGTGACCGCCACGATGCGAAGGTTGATAAGGCCATTGTTGACCAGACGATTGCTGCGCTGAACTAAGCCCCCGCAATCTCTTGCGCTGTCCGGTAATCAGGCTTCCCGTTATTGAGCCGCAGAGACTGATCAGTAAAATACCACGCACGCGGGGCTTTATAAGTGGCCAGCGCATCCCGGACATAAGCCTCAATCTCAGCTTGAGCCGCATTATCACCTTGCACCACAGCGACGATCTTTTGACCGAAGCGCAGGTCGGGCACACCAAATACGCGTGCGTCGTTCACCGCCGGATGCGCGCAAAGGACAGTTTCCACTTCCTCCGGAAATACCTTTTCGCCGCCTGTATTGATGCACAGATTATCGCGGCCAAGGAATGTGATTGTGCCCGCGTCATCAATTTGCGCCCGGTCCCCTGTCACCAGATAGCGAATGCCGTCCACAGTCGGAAAGGTGCGGGCAGAAAGCTCCGGCTCTTTGTAATAACCCAGCGGTAGCGGCCCGGACCGGCCGACAATTCCTTCCCCTGGGCCAGCTGGCAAGGCAGACCCATCGGCGTTGAACAGCCGCACGTCGCGGCCGGGCACAGGCGTGAACCCATCGCCACCTACCGTGCCTGCCGCTGTCGTAATCTTCACGGCTGTGCCTGCACTTTCCGATGATCCCAGCGCATCAACAACCATCAGCGCTGGATTGATCGCAATCAGTGCCGCCTTGTTGCTTTCCGAAAATACCGCCCCGGATGAGGACAGCATTTTGAGTGACGCCAGTGCGGCACCTGCGTCGTCGCGCGCTTGAAGTGCGGCCACAAGGGGATAGGCAAAGGCATCGCCGACCAGCACGAGCGAAAGCGCTTGGGCATCGCGCACAGTGTTGATGACGGCATCGGGATCAAATTTCGCGCCTGGCATCGTCACTACGGCTCCACCTTTTAATAGCGCAATCAGGGCGGAATAGAGCCCGACCCCGTGCATCATCGGGCTGAGGATCAGCGCGCGGGCAGGGGCCATAGCAGCGGCTTTGGCTGCATGATCTGCCAGTGATGCAGAGAAAAGTGGCGGCGTTCCCGGCGGCATTTGCCAGGTGGCAAGCATCAGGGCCTGTGCACTGTCTTGCTGCCGCCACATGACAGCTTTGGGCATGCCTGTCGTGCCGCCCGTTGCGACGAAGAACAGTCGTTCGCCGTCGGCCATCGCAACATCTGGCCCGGATAAAGCGGCGAGTTTGGTGTCAGTTTCAATCAGGATCCTGCCAGCACCAGCGGCCTCGACTGCGACACTGGAAAATTCGGCATCATGCACAACGGCGCGCACATCGAACCGCGTCAATATGTCGCGCAACTCGCCGGCTTTATAATGATAGTTCAGGTTAACAGGGGTAAGCCCGGCTCGCGCGCAGGCAAAAAACAGCATCATATAATCTGGGCTGTTGCGCATGAGTTGCCCCACCACGCCGCCGGGTTGCAGGCCAAGCGCAATCAGGCCACGCGCGATGCGGTTCACTTCGGTATGAAAGGCCGCCCAATCGATGCGCCGCTCACCGTGAATGAACGCCAACCTGTCCGGCGGAACGGCAGCTGCAACAGCGTTAAAAAGGGTTGCAAAGTCGGCACCTTGCCAAGGGAGAATAGCGCTCTTCATGCTCTGCACTAACCACAGTTGGCCCCGTTGTGCACTTCTCTAAAATGGCAAGGGCCAGATGATGATAGAATCCCCTTGCATCCCGGCTGATCCCGCCTACTTGAACTGATAGTGAGGGTTTCGAAAGGAAGCGCAGTGCAAGTCGTTCCTATTTCCGCACACCGGACACCCAGCAATGATGAGGCGCTGATGGAGCGCGTCACTATTCGTGCCCTTGACCATATTCATGATGCTGCAGTTGCGGTTTACGATGCGGCCATGGCGCGCGGCCTGCGGATCGCGGCTTGCGCTGATATTGCATCAAAAGACCAGATGACTGATGCGCAGGGCGCCATCATCAATGCTGATATTTTCGGCTGGATGGGGCCAAGCGAACGCTGGTGGGAAGACACGCGGCTTGCGCTGTCATCGCCGCTGCCCCGCGCGTGCCGTTATGAAAGTGAGCCGTTCTGGTGCAATGAAGACGGGTTCTACACCAATTGGCGCAACCGCTATCTGGAGGAAATGGACCTTCACGATTTCGAAAAGCGGTCGCTGTGCAAAGCGGCGATCATGGTGCCAGTTCATTTGCCGTTCGGCCAGATTGCAGCGATCAGTTTTTGCCCGTTAGACCCGGACAAGACGGATTTATCAGAAGATTTTGCCGAACATGGCGATCTGTTGGCCGCGCTGTCGCGGCGCTTTGTTTCGGGTTATGTCAGCGTTCGGCGCACGCAGCAGTGGATGCCATCGGACTGCCGCTTGTCCAAACGAGAAGTCGAATGTTTGCGCTGGGCCGCGATTGGCAAAACGGACAAGGAAATTAGCCTGATCCTGTCGCTCAGCCACGCGACGGTCCGTTATCATGTTCAGCGCGCAGCGGAAAAGGTCAACGCCGTCAATCGCAGCCAGACCATTTTTAAGGCCGGACAACTGGGGTATTTGGGCGCAGCGTCTTAGCGGGCCACGCTGTCACCCTCGGGCGTGAACAGGTCTACCCCAGCCGTCGCACAGGCTCGCTTCCGTCCCACCCGACCGACGCTGCCTTGATCATTGAAAACAACGCGTCGCTTCCGGTTGCGGGTTGCAGAATTTCAACGATGGAGCCCGGCCCGCCACCCGGATCGACGTAGATGACGCCGCCGTCGTCGCCTACTTTGGCTTCGACCAGCAGCTTGCACCCCGCCGCCAACGCCGTTGCTTTTGCCTCCGCGATATCGCCCGTCAGGATGCACATGTGATGCAGCGCGCCTCCTTTGGCATCGCGGTAAATGCTGGGTGCATCATTTTCCTGCCGGATCAGTTCAATCTGCATATCCCCCCAATAGGCGAGTGCGAGGGTGAACACGCAATTGGAGGGCTCACCCAGATAGCGCATGTCCTCCAGCTGGATATTCTCGATCAGATAGAATGGCCCAACGCCCATCACGTCCGTCCAGTGCGCCAAGGCTGCGTCAAAATCATCCGGCACAAAGGCGATTTGCATCACAGGGCCAATGTCTTTTAGTCCTAATTTACAGCTCCTATCCATACCGACAGCTTGCTCTTACGCCCAACAATGGCATGATGTGATAAATGCAACACCTGTGCAAACTATGAGTGATCGTGATCCCAACTTGCCCGCTGATATGCGGCTACGGATGGCGCGTGCCAGCCAGCGGCGCATGGTGGGTCTGGCCGCAACTAAAGGTACAGACAGCGCGGCGGGTCCACTGCCCCTGCACAAAGGCATTTATACTGACGAGGCTCGGTCGGAAGCTGAGCGGAAGGCGCTATTCCTAGGCCAGCCGATTGTTGCAGGCCTTTCTGGGGATATCCCCAACACAGGCGATTTGTTTGTCTTTGACAGCGCGGGGCCTTCAATTCTGGTGACGCGCGGTAAGGATAATGTAGCGCGTGCCTTCCTTAATATGTGCACGCACCGGGCTGCCAAGCTGGTTGAACAGAGCGAGCCGCACAGCGAACACCGCGCGCGGATTACGTGCCCGTTTCACGCCTGGACGTTTGATCCAGCGGGTAAGCTGATCGCCCAGCCCTCAAAGTTTGCCTTTGCAGAGTGTGAGATTGGCGCGCGCAATCTGGTGGAATTGCCCTGCGCTGAATATCTTGGCCTCATTTTCGTGCGGCCCGGTGGCGGGGAAGCAATTGATGCAGCGGCACATTTGGGGGCGATGGGCGATGTGCTGGCGGCGCTTGAACTGCACCGCGCGGTGCCGGTCAAAAAAGGCATCCTGACTGCGGACTCCAACTGGAAATTCGCGCTGGATACTTACGGCGAAGGCTATCATTTCGCCACGCTCCATGCCTCTACCATCGGTCAAACCCATTATAATGACATGACCATGTTCGATCCGATGGGCCGTCACCACCGCGTCGGGTTCCCGGATAAAAGCTACGGCGATCTGATTGGCAGACCAGAGCGGGATTGGCCTGCATCCGAATATGGTGCTGTTCATTATCTGTTTCCCAACACCGTGATTTTCTTTGGGGCCGTCACGCCTGGGGTGTTCTTTACGCAGGTGTTTCGGCTGTTCCCCGACGGCGTTGGCAAAACGCGCTGCCAGTTTGCCGTCTATGCGCCGTTCGGGGTGGACTCAGCCGAACATGAAGCCATGTGCACTATGGCCTATGACGCCACGGCCACTGTCGTGCAGACCGAGGATTACCGCGTTGCATCCAACGGTTACGCCAATTTACTGACGGCGCCTGCTGACTTTCACGTTGTGCTGGGGGCCAATGAAGCGGCTTTGCAGGCGGTCCACCACCATATTGCCGATGCGATCGGTATGCCACTTTCTGGAGAGAATAGATGAACGACATGACGAAAATTGATCGCGCTGATCGGTGCCCCGGCATGACCTATACCGATATGCTAGAAAACGACACGCGCCGCGCGCCGGATTATCTGCTGATGGAATCCAATCAGGATCTGGGTGACGCGCCGCTATCCACTGAACGCTATACCAGTGCTGAATTTGCAGCACAGGAAGAGGCCAAGATGTGGCCCAACATCTGGCAATATATCGCGCGCGAAGAAGATTTGCCCGAACCCGGCGATACATTCGTTCATGACATCAATGATCGGTCTTACCTGCTGGTCCGCCAGCGCGATCACAGCGTGAAGGCGTTTCACAATGTGTGCCTTCACCGCGGGCGCAAGCTGCGCACGTCGGCTGGCAAAGCGATCAATCTGCGCTGCCCGTTCCACGGGTTCACCTGGAACAATGACGGGTCTTTGAAAGAAGTTCCGTGCGCATGGGATTTTCAGCACTTGAAGGAAAAGGATATGTCATTGCCTGAATTGCGGGTTGACCGCTGGCAGGGCTTCATTCTGGTCACAGAAAATGCTGACATTCCCGCCTTTGTCGATTGGGTGGGGCCGGGGGTTGAGCATTACGAAAATTGGCGGCTCGATGAATGCTATACAGGCGCCTGGATTGGCCGCGTTATTCCGGCCAACTGGAAAGCCGTTGCCGAAGCATTTATGGAAGCCTGGCACACCGTTGTCACTCATCCACAGATTCTGGGGTTTCTGGGCGACGCCAACACGCGTTATGACCTGTACGGCGATCATATGAACCGGGCAATTACGCCGTCTGGCGTGCTGTCCCCCCATATTCGCGGCAAAGATCAGAATTATGTGCTGAAAGCCATGGCCGACTTTACCGGCGGCAAGGATAATGAAGCCAGCCGGCGCTTCAATGCCGGTGACGCAGACCACGGCTATGCGCAGGATGACCCCTATATGGCGCGTAAAGTGCTGGCCGACGCAAGCCGCAAGGGCTTTCACGAAGCCAATGGCCGCGACTATTCAGCCGTCACTGACAGTGAAATGCTCGATAATTTCACCTACAATATCTTTCCAAACTGGGCACCGTGGGGCGGCTTTGTGCCCAACATTGTTTACCGCTGGCGGCCGTGGGGCGATGCGGATCATTGCATGATGGAAGTCCGCATATTGATGCGCACACGCGAAGGCGAAGCGCCGCCAAAGGGTCCAGAAATGTTCCGCATCGGCGATGACCGTCCGTTTAGCGACGCAGCTCATCTGATCGGTGCGGCGCTCGCCGGCATTTTTGATCAGGATATGGAAAACCTGCCGTTCGTGCAGCAGGGGATGAAAGCATCGCACAACAAGGTTGTTGAACTTGGGTCTTATCAGGAAAGCCGGGTGCGGCATTTTCATCAAACGATTGATAAATATATTTCGGGGGCCTTGCCTGTTGCTGGGTGAGAGTAGTTTGCGAACAACTTCTTTCCCTGAGCTTGTCGAAGGGCCGTTCTGAGAGTCTGCACGCGCGCCCTCCTTTACACTCTGGCCGAATTAAGGGAATGACAACCCTTCGACAGGCTCAGGGAAGCGGAATTTAGATATGAACCTTACACTTACTGGCAGAACCCTGCTCCTCACCGGAGCTTCATCGGGCATTGGTGCCCATTTTGCCGGGGTTGCCGCAGCGGCGGGGGCTAACGTCGTGCTGGGCGCGCGCCGTACTGACCGGCTTGACCAGCTTGTGGCAGAAATCAAAGCCAAAGGCGGCAAGGCGATTGCTGTTGCAATGGATGTTGCCGATAAGGCCTCCACCATCGCCGCCTTTGATGCCGCCGAAGCTGCGTTTGGCCCTGTCGATAGCGTTGTTGCCAACGCGGGGATGACGCTTGAAACGCCGTTCCTAGAACATACCCCCGATGAATTTGACCAACTGGTCGGCGTCAACTTGCGCGGTGTGTTCCTGACGGTGCAAGAAGGCGCCAAGCGGATGATGGCAGCGGGCAGCCGCGAACGCGAACATGGCCGGATCACGATCATCTCTTCAATTACGGCGCAGTCCGTTGAACCTGGCCTTGCGGCTTATTCGGCGACCAAAGCGGCTGTCTTGCAAATGGGTAAAGTGCTGGCGCGTGAATGGGCGCGGCAGGGGATCAACGTGAACAGCGTGCTGCCCGGCTATATCGTCACGGAAATCAACGGCGATTGGTTCAAGACCGAAGGCGGGCAAAAACAAGTGCAGAAATTCCCCCGCAAACGCGTGATGGACGTCGATGCGCTGGACGCGAGCTTGCTCTATCTGTCATCGGACGCTTCCAAATTTGTGACGGGCGTGGGCTTTACGATTGATGATGGACAGTCACTGTAGGACGTTTATTCCTGCGCGATGAAATCTGATGACCGCCGAACTGCCCTGATTGATCTCCTCGCTGACCATGTGCTTGCCCACGGGCTGTCCGCGTCGAGCCTGAGGCCGCTGGCCAAAGCAGCGGGCGTGAGTGACCGGATGCTGCTCTATTATTTCAAGGACAAGGCAGAGATTATGGCCGCTGTGCTGATGCGCGTCGGCGATCGGCTCACTGGCCTTTTGCAGGCGCGCACAACCAAAGCGCAAGCGCCGCTGGACGTTCTGCGGCGTGAATTGGTGAACATACTCTTCGCACCCGATTTATGGCCTTACATGCGCGTATGGCTCGAAATTGCGGCGCTGTCTGCCCGGGGCGATCCTTTCTACCGCACAGTGGGTGAGCAATTGGGGCGGGGGTTCCTCAGCTGGGGCGCGGCACAGCTTGATTGCCCGGATGAAGAGGTGAGGGCGCGTGAGGCCGCGCAACTGCTTGTGTCAATTGAAGGAATGCTATTCCTCAAAAGCATAGGCCTCGACGATGTGTGCGACGCAGCCCTCTAAGTGCTCCGGGCCCTTCGGCGTAGATCAGGAGAGCCTTGACCCGGAGTCCAGGGGCCCCAGACACTGAAGCGTCCCCTCTAGGCTCCGGGTCAGGCCCGGAGAACTGGCGGTTTGGTCTTGAGCATTGGGATGGACGGTGTGTGCGACGCGGCCCTCTCAGGTCTCCGGGCTTGACCCGGAGCCTAGGAGTCCCAATCGCCGAGGCCTCCTCCCCTAGGCTCCGGGTCAGGCCCGGAGCGCTGGTGGTGTGGTCAAGAGCATTGGGATGGACGGTGTGTGCGATGCAGCCCTCTTAGTGCTTCGGGCCCTTCGGCGTAGCTCAGGAGAGCCTTGACCCGGAGCCCAGGGGCCCCAGACACTGAAGCGTCCCCTCTGGGCTCCGGGTCAGGCCCGGAGCACTGGCGGTTTGGTCATGAGCACCGCCAGCACCAGCCCGACCCCTGCACCCCAGAAAATGGCGGCAGCGCCTTTGACGATAAGGGCGGGGTCTGTGCCGTAAAGCTGCGGCAACCACGCATGACCAATGCCGTCGAGCAGCAGCGCTGTGGCCGTAACGATAGAAATGGCCACAGCTGTCTGGTCAGGTCGGAGTTTGGCGATCCAGCGCGCGCCGTAAATGGCGGGAACAGTCCCCGGAATGACAAGTGCAAAGTTGATCAACCCTGCCACGCCGTCAAACGCACCCATCGGCCCAATTACGCGAACCAAGTTCGCCGCCGCAAACCATAGGATTACACCGTAAATCGCAAGGATGATGCTTTGCTTTGCAGTCAGTGATGTGATGTCCATCATATTGTCTCCGGCGGGATGATTTCGGCTTGCTACAGAAATGTAGCGTCCGCTACAAGATAATAATTTTAGCCTATCCTTGCCCGTGCTCTGCCATCCGCGCTAAACGCTCAGGATGACTTTCACCGCAAACCCGCTCGCCCTTATTGGTAATACGCCGCTCGTGAAATTGGAGGGGCCGTCGGCACAAACTGGCTGCACCATTTTGGCCAAATGCGAATATGCCAACCCCGGCGCGTCAGTGAAGGATCGTGCTGCGCTTTACATTGTGGAGGATGCCGAAGCACGCGGGTTGATCCAGCCCGGCGGCACGATTGTGGAGGGCACAGCCGGGAACACCGGGATTGGCCTGGCGCTGGTGGCCAACGCCAAGGGCTACAAAACAATCATCGTCATGCCGGATACTCAGAGCCGGGAAAAAATGGATACGCTGCGCGCTTTGGGTGCTGAACTGGTGCTGGTGCCGCCAGCGCCGTTCGCCAATCCCGGGCATTTCGTCCATACATCGCGGCGCATCGCCGAAGAAACGCCAGGCGCAATCTGGGCCAATCAATTTGATAATATCGCGAACCGCAAGGCGCATATCCACGGCACAGCCGAGGAGATCTGGGCGCAAACAGGCGGCATCATTGACGGTTTTACCTGCGCTGCTGGAACTGGCGGAACCATAGCGGGCGTTGGCCTTGGCCTGAAAGCCAAGCGGGACGACATAACCATTGCGCTGACGGACCCGCACGGCGCGGCACTGTATAATTATTATGCCAAAGGCGAATTGCTGGCCGAGGGCAATTCAGTGGCCGAAGGGATCGGGCAGGGGCGGATCACAGCCAATCTGGAAGGCGCGCCGATTGATACGCAATTCCGCATTTCCGATGAGGAAGGGCTGGTTTGGGTCACTCGTTTGCTCAAAGAGGAAGGGCTGTGTCTGGGCCTGTCCTCGGGGATCAATGTGGCGGGTGCCGTTGCACTGGCAAAGCATCTGGGGCCGGGCAAAACAGTGGTAACGATCTTGTGTGATACAGGATTTCGTTATCTTTCAACGCTCTACAACCGGGAATGGCTGATGGCCAAAGGCCTGCCAGTGTTCGATTGGCTTTAAGTCCTGAGCCTGACACTGGACATTCTGTGACATCGGCCCATAGTCACAGTTCGGGAAAAGGGGCCAAAGCTCTTGCAGAATGACATTGATGATCGCCGCGAACGGATGCAACGGGTGCGGGTAGGGCTGACGGGGCTTGCCGTTGTGTTGTTGCTCGTGCTGCTTGCAACGTTAGTGTTTCAGTTTGTGCGCGGTGACAAGGCGCCAACGCCGGCACAAGTCATTGCCAAAAACAAGTCTCAGGATGAGCCTTTGTCTGATCTTGGCATTGTGCCCCGCGCCCCTGATAATAGCACCAATAGCGCTTCACCATCCGCGGTGCCGCCAGTGACGCCTGCGCCTCGTTAAACCGGTGCGGCGGCTGGCATTCGCTTTGGCGCTTGCGGGCTGTTCGCAAGGGCAAGAGCCGCCCAGAACCAAATATGAAGTTGCCGTGATGAGCGCGCTGCCGCTATTCTGGTCAGAGGCAGACCCGACAGTGGCGCTTTCGCAAGGCGATGAACGCGCGCCAGTCATTCGCGAACTGGCCGAGACATTCACCGTTACCCCCATTGATCTGGCTGATGACCAGACGTTGCAGCGCTTCCATTTGCTCATGCTGGCACAGCCGTCTGCCCTGAGCGGCGCAGAGCTGGTGGCGATTGATGGGTGGGTGCGCGCAGGTGGACGAGTGCTGGTCTTTGCAGATCCAGTGCTGACATGGCCAAGCCGCTTTGCGCTGGGCGATCCGCGCGCTGCACCTGCAGTCACACTGCTTGATCCGTTGCTGACGCGGTGGGGGCTTCAATTGGTTGCCCCGCCACGTCCTGCCGAACAGGGCAGGGACGACGTTGACGATGTTGACTTAGCCGGCGGCATCGTTGCCGTCTCAGCGGCGGGGGCGTGGCGAAGCGCAACTAAAGCATGCGAGGTTGTCAACGGCGGGTTACGCGCGACTTGCCGGATTGGCGAAGGACGCGCGGAATTGGTGGCGGATGCTGACGTGCTTGATCTTGAAACATTGGGTGATGGCGGCACCGGAAATGCCAATGTTATTGCATCACTTCTGAAAAATCTGTCCGCCGGTTTGCCAGTGACTTCTATCAATGCGCAAGAATCGAAATTAGAACAGGGAAAGAACAAAGAGAAGCAGCATCGACGACGCGAAACAGAATTCCGTTAATAAGTGTAAAAAAACCGTAATATCCCTAATAATCCCGTTGTATCCCCAATAGTCCCCTGTTAACCCTTTCATCCGTCACAAGGGGTGGACGGGCTTGATTCTTGCTATGGAATCTTCAAACGTCATTGGCGTTGCCGTTCATCCCGTAGGATTGGGGTGAGGCACGCGTGAACCATCGCGAATTGTTTCAAGGGTATGCGATCAGCGGGATCGACGCGAAGGGCCGCGTCGCTATTCCTGCGGCGCTGCGCGGAACAATTGATGCAAATGGCGATGGGCGGATTGTTACCATTGCGCTTCATGAAGTCTCGCCGTGCTTGATCGGTTATGACCAGGGCTGGGCGCAATTATTGCGTGAAGAACTCCGCAGTGATGAAGCCAGCCAGCGCGCGGCAGGCAACAGCTTTGACCGCCACAATGCCAAACGTCGCGCCTTTGGCCCTGTTGAAAAAGTCCCCTATGATGCATCAGGGCGCTTCGTCTTTCCCGGCTTCCTCAGCCACAAGGCAGGGCTGACAGAGACGGCCTTCTTTTACGGCACCGGCGACACGTTTGAAATCTGGAGCCCGCAGGTCTTGCTCGTTACGCCAGATGTTGACGCGGAGATGAAGGAAATTTGCGAATGGTTGCTTGGCCAGCGGGGCGCAAAATGAGCCCTGCGCCGCATATTCCTGTTTTGCTGGATGAAGTTATTGCTGCGCTCGCGATCGTTCCGGGCGAACGGCATGTTGACGGCACGTACGGCGCCGGGGGTTATACGCGCGCAATGCTGGCGGCAGGCGCGCAGGTATTCGCGTTTGACCGTGATCCTGATGCCATAGCGAAGGCTGCTCCCGAAGCGGCTGCGTCTGAGGGGCGTCTTTGCCTTTTTCCCGACGAATTTTCAAAGATGGATACGGTGCTAGAACAAATTAGCGCCAGCCCCGTTGACGGCGTCACGTTGGATATCGGCGTATCATCCATGCAGTTGGATCAGGCTGAGCGTGGCTTTGCGTTCCAGTCCGATGGGCCGCTGGATATGCGGATGAGCCGCGAAGGCGAAACTGCGGCCGATTTTCTGAACACTGCAGCTGAGGCTGACATTGCCGACATCATTTACCGATACGGCGATGAGCCCAAGTCACGGCGTATCGCGCGCGCCATTGTTGATGCGCGTCCGCTTTCGCGCACTGGCGAGCTGGCCCGCATCGTGCGCCGCGCTGTGGGGTGGCGGGACGGCGACAAGAAGGATCCGGCAACGCGCGCGTTTCAGGCGATCCGCATTCATATCAACCGTGAACTTGAGGAGCTGGAACGCGGGCTTGATGCCGCAGAGCGTGTGCTGAAACCGGGCGGGCGTCTGGCCGTGGTCACGTTTCACAGCCTTGAAGACCGCATGGTCAAGCGCTTCTTGCGGGATCGCAGTGGTGCGGCTCCTGCAGGGTCACGGCATCAACCGATGACAATGGCAACGCGCCAGCCCAGCTTCGGAAGTGTGTCCAAGGCCATTCGCCCATCGGAGGCTGAACTCTCCCGCAACCCGCGGTCACGCTCAGCCACGTTGCGGGTGGCGCACCGGACCGTCCATTCCGCCTGGTCTCTTTTGCAAAAGGAAACGCTATGATTGCACAACGCTTCCGGTCTTTGGCTTGGGTCATTGGCGTCGCGCTGTCTGCAGCGCTGTTGTATATCATTTCGCTGCAAGTCGCGACGGAGCGGGGGCGGTTGGCAGCCATTGACGATAAAATTGCCGATACCAAGCGCGACATCCGTCAGCTTCAAACTGAAATGGGCACACGCGCGTCGTTGCGCCAGCTGGAACGGTGGAACGGCGATGTGCTGGCTCTCTCGTCGCCAGTGGCTGACCAATATCTTGACGGCGAAGGTGCCATTTCGAAAATTGATCAATCCAAGCTTGGCAACGCCACTGCCGCGCCGCCGCCCGTCATGGCAGCAGTGATGATGCGTGAAACGCCAACTCAAGCGGAAGTTGCGCCCCTGACCGCTCAGGACCGAGCAGTGCAGCAGGCAATCTCAGGCACGGCGCCACCCCAGAAACTGGCTGCCACTGAACGTAAGGGGCCCGCCAAGCCGTGACAGCTGCCATCGCCCGGCCCCAACGCGCGCGCCACGCCGGGCGGCGTCAGCTTGGGCTGGCGATGGCGCATCAGCGGCTAATGCTGCTGCTGCTATTGCTGATGCTGGGCGTCGGGATCATTGCGGCTCGGCTGGTCTGGATGGGCATAGACGGGTCAATCAATCCTGCTCAAGTGGCCAGCAAGGACGGTATTATCGGGCGCGGTGACATTGTTGATCGCAATGGCCAGGTGCTGGCGCGGACGATTGAAGCGTGGTCAGTTGGCGTGCATTCTGACAAACTGCTCGGCGATCCTGATGATCTTGCCGTGCAGCTTAACCGCCTGATGCCAGAACGCAGCATTGATCAATATCGCGAAATCCTGTCTTCAGGCCGCAGCTTCACCTATTTGCGCCGCCGGGCCATGCCTGAACTAATCGCTCAAGTGAATGCACTGGGTGAGCCTGCCATGGCCTTCGCGCGGGAGCCGGAACGGCTTTATCCGCAAGTCACGCTTGCAGCTCACGTGGTTGGCTTTACTGATTTTGATGGCAACGGCGTGATGGGCATGGAACGCGTGCTTCAAGAGCGCCTGATGAATTCGGACACACGCGGAACGCCAGCGGCCCTTTCCATTGATATGCGCGTGCAGGCCGCCATGGAAAGCGAGCTGGCAGCGGCCATGACAGATTTGCGGGCTGAGGGCGCAACGGGTCTGGTGCTCGATGTTGATACGGGCGAAGTCATTGCCATGGTTTCGCTACCGGTGTTCAACCCCAACAAAAGCGGAGAGGCCAATCCCGAAGCCCTGCGCAACAATGTGACACAAAGCGTGTATGAACTAGGCTCCACCTTCAAGCCGCTGACCATGGCCAACGCCATTGAAAGTGGTGTTGTGACGAATATGGCCCGCCGCTTTGATGCGACGGAGCCAATTTCAGTTGGCCCTTTCAAGATCAAGGATGATCATCCGCAGCGTCGCTGGCTTAACATTCCAGAAGCGCTGGTTCATTCGTCCAACATTGTCACGGCGCGGGTGGCCGATGAACTGGGCAAAGAACGAGCAGAGGCTTTTTTCAAGAAACTTCATTTCGGCGAACCCGTCGGCATTGAACTGCGCGAACGCGGGCGCACGCTTTGGCCCAGCAACTGGGGTCGTGCGTCAAACATGACCATTGCTTACGGCCACGGCATGGCGATTACGCCGCTGCATCTGGCATCTGCTTATGCAGCGATCATCAACGGCGGCATCATGCGCCGCGCCACGCTGCTGCGCGTTGCGCCTGGGCAAAAGGTTGCAGGAGAACGCATCATTTCCGAACATACCAGCACCATGATGCGTAAAATGCTGCGACTGATCGTGACGGAAGGCACTGGCAAAAATGCGGAGGCCGAAGGGTTCCGCGTCGGCGGAAAGACCGGCACTGCTGAAAAACCGGGCATTGGCGGCTATTCTAAAACAGTCAATGTCTCCACTTTTGCAGGTGCCTTTCCCATGGATGCGCCGCGCTATGTTGTCATTGCGATGCTTGATGCGCCCAAAGGAAGCGCGCGATCATCGGGCCAAGTGACTGCGGCCTATACCGCCGCCCCAGTCGTCGCTCGCGTCATTGCGCGCACGGGGCCCATGCTGGGCGTCTATCCCGACAAGTCCAAAGACGTCGACGTGTCTGACATGATGCCGCTCCTCTGGAAAGCAGCGGGAGACAGGCATTGAGGCTCGGCACGCTTTTAGGGACGGACCAACCCGGCGATGTCACAGGCT
>JANPCO010000037.1:0-4752 GCA_031430995.1 Sphingomonadales bacterium
TCTGTAAACGGGGGTGCTTGTCTTGCTCTATCTTGATTTTGCTCAGCTCAAACCGCAGGTGGATAGGGTCGCGTATTTGGCAAGGCGAACCTCCCTACTGTGACACCAAGAGCCTAGCGTCTAAGAGCAGTGCGGGGAGAGGAAATCCCTGTGGTGCTCTGCACCGACTTCGCGGCGATTGCCTTGTGCGGATGAAGAGTAGCGTTTTGTCCCACAATCCGGACTTGTCCCCACTATCCACCACTGCGCGGTCTTGCAAAATCGTTCATGATCTGTTCGAATAGGATGCTGAATCATGCTGGAGTGAACCTATGCCTCAATCCGTGTCCCAAATTACACTTCAACCGCTGGCGGCTCTGCGCGCTTATGACCGTACTGCGCGGACCCATTCGAAAAAGCAGATCAAACAGATTGCGGCGAGTATCGAGCGGTTCGGTTTTACAAATCCAGTCCTGGTTGCAGATGACGGATCGATTGTCGCCGGGCACGGGAGAGTGGAGGCGGCGAAGCTCTTGGGCATGGCCGAAGTGCCAACGATTGCCTTGTCCCATATGAATGACACAGAGCGCCGTGCTTATGTGATCGCTGACAATAAATTGGCTTTGAATGCGGGATCGGACAAGGAGATGTTGGCCATCGAGCTACAAGGTCTGATTAATCTCGACTTTGATGTTGAACTCACCGGGTTCAGCCTTGCTGAAATTGATCTGGTTCTGGATGACGCACTGGAAGGTGATCTCAGCTCAGCTGACGCTCCTGAAGAAGCAATGCCCCAAGTTTTGGGGCTACCCATCAGCCAAACTGGGGATGTCTAGATCCTGGGTCGCCACCGGTTGATTTGCGGCGATGCTGGGATGCGGGATGATTACACCAAGCTTTTGAGGAATGGGCAGGCCGATATGGTGTTCACGGACCCGCCCTATAATGTTCCCATTGATGGTCATTTCTCTGGGTTGGGCGCTGTACGGCACCGCGAATTCGCCTTTGCGAGCGGCGAAATGAGCGAGACTGAATTTATTGGTTTTCTGACCGCGACATTAACTCAGGCCGCTCACGTCATGAAACACGCTGCCATTGCATTCCCAGCGTCGAAAGGCAAACCCCCAAATCTGACGCAACCCGCCGCCGAGACAACCTACTGCTCAGCGCAATCCGCACCGCCTCGCGATTGAACTCTTCTGTTCGCTTCTTCATCTCGTCGGTCTCCTTGATCGAGTGTTAAACTCTCAAGTGACCGGCGCAAAACCGTGACAAGTCCAGTGTGACCCGAAGAAATCGGTTTCAGAGGGCTCATCCTTGATGAACTTTACAGCTATTCTCTCTGGAGCATCGCCCTCTGACATCCTTCCCCCCTTGGACTTAGTCCCTTTGTGCTGCGCTTGGCACTCATTGCCCGCGACCGGTGGATGTGGGGGCTTGACGCAGTATTTCAAGGCGACAGCTATGAATCGGAGAACCTCTGAACAAACGTCAGGTATTGCTGAACGTTTAAGAGCGCCCAAACGGCAGCAATGTTAGCGAATCGAGCCACTCATGCTTGAAAACACAAAAGAACCAAATCACATGACAAGCGGAGTGTCATAGCCTGTGAGCTCGAGGTAGCCGCGGCCTCCTTGAGTGCGAACGAGCCCCTCCCAATAGACGGGCAGGCCGCTTGACCGCGCATCAAGTTCTTGGTCAGCAAACATTGGCGAAAGGGTTAGTCGCTTTTGGCCCTCGGGTAATTTGATCGTCAGAATTTGCGCTACTGGATAGGTTGCCCCCGTGCGCTTTGATCGCCACGTCCGCGTTGGAGTAAAGGCCACGTCACCGGGTTTGAGCGTCACTGTGATCCCGTTTGCGCGGCGAAATGTGCCACCAGCCCAGAGGCTGCGGCCATTTTTGTTACGAATGCGGAACGCCATCAACGCCGCGCCATCATTAAAGTTAAGCCCTGTCCAATCCCAGCCAACAGCTGCCTTGCCAAGGTAACGTGATGACCATTCGCGGTCGAGCCAGCTCCGCCCCGTCACAGCTTCGATCAACGCACCGCGTGTAATCGTTCCTGTGGTGGCCAACTGCGGCAGCGAATAATAATAGCTCGCCGATTTGGGGTCAGGGCCTTTGCGACTATACCCGCCTCCGCCCTGCAGAAGCGGTTGCTGCGTTGGCTTAAATATCAGGTTAAGCACAAATCCGCGCGCGATAATCCTCGCGGAAAAGCGACCATCAGCCAACCTGACGAAGCGCCAGTTCTTGATGCGAACGTCGGCATCCCCAATCTTTGCCTCCGCGATGCCAAAACCACTGCGCGCCGCGCGCTGATCATGGATCAGTTTGCCAGCCGAAGAATCAGACACCGCCGCGTGGGCAAAAAGGATTTGTTGCGGCGCAAATTTGCTGGGGTTGCGCGGGTCAACACGCGGACGGGTGCGAAAGAACGTGATCTGGAAACCCAAATCCTTGCCGTTTGCGGTTTTGACAGATCCTGTGACATACCACCATTCAGTGCGAAAATCGGGGTGCGCACCGTGATCTGCTGGGAAGACAAAAGCGCGGCCGGGTGCGACGTCTGGGTAAGTGATGCCCGGCGTTTGTGCGATACTGGCCGTGGTGAGCGCGCCAAGCGCCAGACTGAGTGATGCCGCGCGGATCACCAATCGGCCCTGACCGCCCGCACGGCGTCCATGGAAACGGCCCGCCGTCCGGCGAGCATTGCTGTGATTGCCGAGGCCACAATCAACGCGGTGATGACCGATAGCATCACCGTCACCGGCAGCCGCGTCGTCATCGTCCAGTTGAACGATTGCGGATTGATCACGTGGATCAACACCTGGCTGATCCCAGTGCCCAATGTGACGCCAACCAGCCCACCAACCGCGCCAAGCAACGCACCCTCAACGCCGAGCATCGAAATGATCTGGCCGCGACCAACACCGATATGGCGCAGCATCCCAAATTCGCGCGTTCGGGCGCTGGCTTGTGCCGATGCCGTGGTGGCAACGCCAGCCAAGCCAACAATGATCGCTATCGCTTCAAGCAAATAGGTAATCGCGAAGCTGCGATCAAAGATCGAGAGTGCCAAGGTGCGCAGGCTCGCCGGTTCAGCCATAGCAAGGCGCGCCTGCAAAGGCGGAGGCGCTGCCGCGCGAATGGCGCGCTGCACAACCGCCATATCTGTGCCGGGTTTCAACAACACCAGTGCATCATCGCGCACAAAGTCACTGGTTAGCCGATTATAATCCTTACTATCGATCACCACTGCGCCTTGCTGCCGTGAATAGTCCCGCCAAATGCCAGCAACTGCAAAGTGCGCATTTTGACCAATCGGCAAGCGGATCCTGTCGCCGACTTTGCTCCCAAGGATGCGTGCGGCCGGTTCGGAGAGCCACACCGAAATGATGCCGGGCGGCGGTGCAATGGCCTCCCCTAGCAATTCGAGTGCCGCAGCACCCGGACGAACAGGACGCACGATCAGGCTCATCGCCGGTTCACTAGGGTCAAGTATGATTGGGACTTGCCGATTGAACAGGATTGTTTTGACGCCCGGGATCGCCGCCAACCGCGCTTGTGCTGACGGATCAAACCCGCCCCACCCTGGTTCTGAACGGACGTAAAGGTCGCCTGACAAAATCTCGCCGAGCCATTCGTCAACTGCACCGCGAAAACTCGTCACCATAACCGCCATTGCAATCATCAGCGCCGTACTCGCTACGATACCGCAGAGCGCAGTTGCTGCGGCGCCCGGCGCGCCGTGGAGATGCTGGATCGCCAAATCAACGGGCACATTGCGGCGCGGTGCGCGCGCGAGCGGCGCAAGGAGTGTCCGCGCGAGCCACGGCATGGCTGTAATCCCCGCAGCGAGCAGCAGCGCGACTGATAGGTAGCCGAATAGCGGCAGTCGTCCGACCGCAGGCAGAAACGCCGCGCCTACTCCCGCAATCAGCAGTGTGAGCGGCAAGCGCCCCGCCAAGCGATCACGCGGATCGACGCTGTCGCCCGCGTTTTTGAGCGCGACGGCAGGGGCAGCGCGTGCGCCTTGTAAAGCTGGGATCAAGCTGCCCCCGACCGCTGCGACGACACCCAACGCGAAAAATCCTAAACCAGCCAATGGCGCAAAGATCAGCGTTGGCGGCGCATCGCCGAAGATCCCGCTGCCAAGGTCTCCGCCAAGGATATCAAGCGCGCCCGCCGCAAGGCCGTAGCCTAAGAGCAGGCCAAACGTGGCTCCGATCAGCCCGGCAAGCGCGCCTTCCGTCGTCACCAAGGCAACAATCCCGCCGCGTTGCAGCCCAAGCGTGCGGAGCAGCGCAAAGCTTTGTAAACGCCGGGTGACTGAGAGTGACTGTGTCGAATAAACGAGGAAAGTACCTGTAAACAGCGCAACCAGTGCGAGCATCGTCAGGTTGACGCGGTAGGCGCGCGAGAGCGAGTCGCTCTGTTGCGCGTCGTCATCCTCATCACTCACCACCGCACCGGTCGGGATCAGCGGCATCAGCCGCGCACGAACGTCGCTTGCTTGCGCATCAGGGGTCAGTTTGAGGTCAATCCGGTCAATCTTGCCCAGCCGACCGAATAGCCACTGCGCGGCGGCGATATCGATCATGCCGATACGCCGTCCTTCGGCAATTCCGGGCAAGAGACCCCGCACGATCAAAGGCTGCGCACGGCCATTGGCGTTGATTGTGGCGCGGTCACCAACGCGCAGCTTTCCCGCCGTCAGCGCGGCTTGCGAGAGGAACAGCGCATCACTGGCAAATAATTCATCGCCGT
>JANPCO010000038.1:0-30539 GCA_031430995.1 Sphingomonadales bacterium
CATCAACTGTCACCTGAACTTGTTTCAGGGTCCATGCCCTCATGTTGGTGCATTTCTGGATATATCCAGTGTGCTGGCATGTGCGAGGCATGGATTCTGAAACAAGTTCAGCATGACGATACACAAGCTAAGGAAGAAAAATGCGCGTTTATTATGATCGTGATGCTGATCTTAAACTGATCGAGAATAAAAAAATTGCCATCGTTGGTTACGGCAGCCAGGGCCATGCCCATGCGCAGAACCTACGGGATTCCGGCGTGAAAGATGTCGCGATTGCCTTGCGCGCAGGTTCAGCAACTGCGGCTAAGGCCGAAGGGGCTGGTTTCAAAGTGATGCCAAACAAGGAAGCCGCCGCTTGGGCAGACATCATCATGATGCTCGCCCCCGATGAGCATCAGGCGGCAATTTACGCTGACGACCTTCACGCCAACATGAAACAGGGCGCGACGCTGGCTTTTGCCCACGGGTTGAACGTTCATTTCGGCCTGATCGAGCCGCGCGCAGACCTTGACGTGATCATGATCGCGCCCAAAGGCCCCGGCCATACCGTGCGCAGCGAATATCAAAAGGGTGGCGGCGTGCCGTGCTTGATCGCGATCCATCAGGACGCGAGCGGCAACGCCCATGACGTCGGCCTGGCCTATGCCAGCGGCGTTGGCGGCGGGCGCAGCGGTATCATTGAAACCAATTTCAAGGAAGAATGCGAGACCGATCTGTTTGGTGAACAGGCAGTGCTTTGCGGTGGGATCACGCATCTCATTCAAGCGGGCTTTGAAACGCTGACCGAGGCGGGTTACGCGCCGGAAATGGCCTATTTCGAATGTCTGCATGAAACCAAACTGATCGTTGATCTGCTGTATGAAGGCGGAATTGCCAATATGCGCTATTCCATTTCTAACACCGCAGAATATGGCGACATCACCTCTGGCCCGCGGATCATCACGGATGAGACCAAAGCCGAAATGAAGCGCGTACTGGCGGACATTCAGTCAGGCCGGTTCGTGAAGAATTTCGTTCTGGACAACCGCGCTGGCCAGCCGGAGCTTAAGGCGGCGCGTAAAGCTGCTGCTGCTCACCCCATTGAAAAGGTCGGCAGTGAGCTTCGCGCAATGATGCCGTGGATCGCCAAGAACAAGCTGGTCGATCAAACGAAGAATTGACGCTAATGCGAAGTGGGGGTGCGCTAACAGAAAAGGGCTCCCCCGTGGACCGATTTTGCCGTCCACTAATTGCCTTCATACTGGTTTGCGGATGTGATCGATCTGCCAGCCCTTCCAAAGGTGGAGCGCCGCCCTCAGCGACAGTCGCTGAGCCTGTGCCGCCCTCCATTCCCATCGAGCCGTCGCAGCCTTTACCGCCCCCCGTTGCGCCTCCGCATCCGCCAACGCCCAGCATTCGGGCAGCCGATGATCTTCGAAGCTGCCCCGGCATGGATATACGTCGGCCGAAGGGAACCAATTGTTTTGGCATCCTGCCCACCGCTTGCGGTGCAGATAAGGCCAAGCCATTCATAGGCCGCGTGGCCGATGCGAACACCCGTAAAACCGTCGCCGCAGCAACGGGCAACGCTTCTATCCGGTGGATACGCCCCGGAGAGGCCATAATAGAGAATCTGCTCACTGACCGCCTGAACATTGAGCTTGATCAGCAAGGGCGGATCGAGACAGCTGATTGTTTTTAAGTTACGAATCATGAAGCAGAAGCGTCACTTGACAGATTAGGGGGCGGCACCGACATTGGTGTCGCCCCCCTTTTTGTGTCCGGAGACTCCTAATGAACAAATTTCTGCTCGCCCTCCCCCTCATCGCCGCCGCGCCGCTCCTCGCCCATGAGGGCTCTCATGCTATGCCGGCTGGCGCACCGCCAATGGCGAAAACCATCGATATGGCGAAAATTACCGGAGGAAATTATGCTGTTGAAAGTACGCATGCGCTGATCGGATGGCGCGTCAACCATTTTGGTTTCAACGATTATTTTGGCATTTTTGGCAGCCCCACTGGCACATTGATGTTGAATAAAGCAGATCCTGCGAAATCGTCAGTGACAATTGATATTCCAATCAATGGCCTGGTGACGGCAAGCGAAAAGCTGACTGAGCATATGAAGACTAAGGATTTCCTGAACGTTGAGGCCAACCCAAGCGCCAAATTCGTATCAACCATGGTAATGGTCAACGGCCAAACAGCCATGATCCACGGCAATCTGACGATCCTGGGCGTGACAAAACCTGTCGTGCTTGATGCCAAATTGAGCGGCGCTGGAACGAACATGTTCAACAAAAAGGAAACCATTGGCTTCCATGCCAAAACAACAATTAACCGCGCGGACTGGGGCATGAGCTACGGCGTTCCCGCTATCTCCAACGCTGTCGAACTGGATATTTCTGTCGCGTTCGAAAAAGCCGCCTGAGACTAGACAGGGCTGCAATCATGTGGCTATGCAGCCATATGATTGCAGCAGGGCTTGTTTTCCTTCTACGACTTACGCGCCCTTAGGCGCGTTGGTTTCCGCGTGCGGCATACCGCGCGGCGCTGCCTAAGGGTTTATCAGCACCCCATTCAGCTTTAGAGAAGAGAAGACCCATGTTGCGCGATCCATCCCAGAAATACCGCCCGTTTCCGCAAATCAATTTGCCGGACCGGCAATGGCCATCAAAGACAATCACCAAAGCCCCGCGCTGGCTTTCCACAGACATGCGCGATGGCAATCAGGCGCTGATCGACCCCATGGACAGCGAGAAGAAGACGCGTTTCTTTGATTTGCTGCTGAAAGTCGGGATCAAGGAAGTCGAAGTCGGTTTCCCCGCAGCTGGTGCGACGGAGTTTGATTTCATCAGCAGTCTGGTAAAATCTGGCCGCATCCCTGATGATGTGATCGTCCAAGTGCTCACCCAAGCCCGTGCTGACCTGATCAAAACCAGTTTTGACAGCCTTCGTGGTGCGCGGGCTGCAATTGTGCATCTTTACAACGCAGTCTCGCCAGCGTGGCGTAAGATTGTGTTTCAAATGGACATGCCGCAGATCAAGGATATCGCGATCACCGGCGCAAAGCTGCTCCGCGATGAAGCGGCCAAGCAACCCAACACAGACTGGCATTTCGAATATAGTCCGGAAACATTTTCAACTGCTGAAATCGATTTCTCGGTTGAAGTCTGCGCCGCCGTTATGGATGTACTGCGTCCCACGCCTGACCGCCCGATCATTTTCAATCTGCCTGCCACAGTCGAGGCGGCGACGCCGAATATCTATGCCGATCAAATTGAGTATTTCTGCCGTAATATCCCAAACCGTGACGCCGTAGTGATCAGCCTCCACACCCATAATGACCGGGGAACCGGAGTTGCCGCGACCGAACTTGGCTTGCTTGCCGGAGGAGACCGGGTTGAGGGCTGTCTGTTTGGCAATGGCGAACGCACAGGCAATGTCGATCTGGTGACTGTCGGTCTCAATATGTATACACAAGGGCTTGATCCAAAGCTGGATTTCTCCAATATCGATGAAGTCATTCAAACGGTTGAATATTGCAACGCTCTGCCTGTGCATCCGCGTCACCCTTATGCCGGTGAACTGGTGTTCACAGCCTTTTCAGGGTCACATCAGGATGCGATCAAAAAGGGTTTTGCCGCGCAGGAGGCCAAGAATGACAGGCTGTGGGAAGTGCCTTATCTGCCGATTGATCCAGCTGACCTCGGCCGCAGCTATGAAGCGGTGATCCGTGTCAATTCACAAAGCGGTAAAGGCGGATTTGCCTGGGTATTGGAACAGGATCAGGGCCTGAAACTGCCAAAGAAAATGCAAGCGCATTTCAGCCGGTTTGTGCAGGAATTGGCCGATAGCGAAGGGCGCGAACTACAAGCCAGCGATATCTGGGATGTGTTTCAACGCGTCTACAAGTTGAACAGCCCGCAACATTTCATGTTGATCGATTATGAAGAAGGTCGAGCGACCAACGGCGACCGCATTTTCACCGGCAACGTGGACGTTGACGGGGAAGTGCGTTCCGTCAGTGGACGGGGCAATGGCCTTATCTCCTCCGTCGTTGCGACCTTACACGATGGATTCGGCCTGTCGCTTGATGTCCAGGACTATCGCGAACACGCCATTGGCCAAGGCACAAGCGTGCGGGCGGCGGCCTATGTGGAATGTAAAACCGCTGATGGAGCTACTGTCTGGGGTGTTGGAATTGATGAAGATATTGCAACAGCAAGCGTGCGGGCTGTGCTCAGTGCTGCAAATGCTGTGGTGCCTTAACGCTTAGGTTCTCCCTCTCTTCAACTCCAGTTGACACGATATCACAATATGATATCAGTATATCATTGTGATGGTGACGAGCCCTTCATGCCGCACGAATGATAAGGTTGAAACATGAGAACCCTTGTTGATATCCCTGACGAAGACATCGAAAAGCTTGATGCATTGGCGGTAAAAGGAAAGCGCTCTCGGGCGTCGACCATCCGTGAGGCTGTGAAGCTATATCTTGTTCAGAATAACAGCAATGACTGGATTGAGCGCGGCTTCGGTTACTGGGCGGATCGCGAAGACATTACAGATGGTCTGGAGTATCAGTTCGCAATCCGTGAAGATCGCACACCCTATGATGAGCTTTGACCTGTGTCTGATCCATTTTTTGACGCAAATATTGTCATCGATTGGCTTAAACGTCACCCACAAGCAAAAGTTGAACTGTTGCGCTATTCGCGCCACCGCATCAGCAGGATCGTCTGGACTGAAGTCTTAGCAGGTGAGCCGTTTGAGCGGCGCGATGTCGTGCAACGATTGCTATCTTCGTTTGAAATCGTCGAGATCGATGCCCGCATTTCCTTGGCTGCCGCCGATATTCGCCGCCGGATGCGGATCAAGCTGCTGGATGCCTATGTTCTGGCGACTGCCCAAATGAATGGCGCGATCCTTGTGACACGAAATACAAAGGATTTTCCGGCAGCGATGCCTGGCATCCGCATCCCCTACACAATCGAAACAAAGGCGTAACTTCATGTGCGGCATCATCGGAATTGTTGGCAAAAGTGCGGTCTCTGACCGTTTGGTAGACGGGCTGAAGCGGATGGAATATCGCGGATATGACAGCGCAGGCGTCTGCACAATCAACGGTGGCCAGTTGGTCCGCAGACGAGCACAGGGCAAACTCGCCAACCTTGTTACAGAGCTTAAAACTAACGATGCATCCGGCACTGTCGGCATTGCCCACACACGCTGGGCAACCCACGGGGCGCCAACGACATCAAATGCACATCCGCATGCCACCGGTGAAGTGGCACTGGTACACAACGGCATTATTGAAAATTTCAAATCGCTTCGTGATGGCCTGATCGCCCGTGGACGTACATTTGAAAGTGACACAGACACGGAAGTCGTTGCCCATTTGATCAGTGAGCAAGTGGAGGCAGGCAGGTCGCCCGCCGATGCCGTTCAGGCCGTCCTGCCCATTTTACGGGGAGCATTTGCGCTGGCCATTGCGTTCCGGTCACATCCCGACATGCTGATTGGTGCTCGGCTTGGTTCTCCTTTGGTCGTTGGATACGGGGACGGTGAGACCTATCTCGGCTCTGACGCGCTGGCACTCGCGCCGCTCACCCAGAAAATTGCATATCTGGATGAAGGCGACTGGGTGATCATCACCCGCGATGATGCCAAGATTTTCGACAAGGATAATGTAGCTGTCACGCGTGATGTGACAACATCGGGCGTGTCCGCTGCGGCCATCGAGAAGGGCAATTATCGCCACTATATGCAAAAGGAGATTTTTGAGCAGCCGACTGTCGTCGCACAAACGCTGTCATCCTACATCCGTCCGCTGGAACAGCAAGTGGCGTTGCCGCAAATGGATTTTGACCTGAGCACCATCAACCGCGTGACCATTGTTGCCTGCGGAACCAGCTTTTACGCAGGAATGGTCGCGAAATACTGGTTTGAAACTTTTGCACGGGTGCCCGTTGACCTCGATTTCGCCAGCGAATTCCGATACCGCAATCCCGTGCTGGAAAAGGAGGGATTGTCCTTGTTTATAAGCCAATCTGGCGAAACCGCAGATACACTTGCCGCGCTCCGCCATGCCAAAGCAGCAGGGCAAAAGATTGCAGTCGTCGTAAATGTGCCCACCAGCAGCATGGCGCGCGAGGCAGACCTTCTGCTGCCCACCCATGCCGGACCAGAAATTGGCGTGGCATCAACAAAGGCATTTAGTTGTCAGCTGGCTGTCTTGGCCGCACTTGCTGCGCACCTCGCTGTGGTCAAAGGCAAGATGACCCGCGCGCAGGAACGCGAAGTCGTCAAGCATCTGACTGAAGCCCCCGCCGCGATCAATGCAGCGCTTGCCCATGATGCTGATATTGCGGCGATGGCGCATTTGATCGCCCCTGCCCGCGATGTGCTCTATCTGGGGCGCGGGCCGGATTATCCGCTTGCGCTTGAAGGCGCGCTTAAGCTTAAGGAAATCAGCTACATCCACGCCGAAGGCTATGCGAGTGGAGAAATGAAGCACGGACCGATAGCGTTGATTGACGAAGCTGTGCCCGTCATCGTTTTGGCGCCGTCCGGGCCTTTGTTTGAAAAAACGGTCAGCAACATGCAGGAAGTGCGCGCGCGCGGCGGAAAAGTGGTGCTAATTTCGGATGCGGAAGGCATTGCTGAGGCTGGAGAAGGCTGCATGGCAACCATCGAAATGCCGTCAGTGCACCCCCTTATCGCGCCACTTGTTTACGCTGTGCCAGTGCAGCTGCTTGCCTATCATGTGGCCTGTGCCAAAGGGACTGATGTTGATCAGCCTCGGAATTTGGCGAAAAGCGTTACAGTTGAATGAGGCTAAGCCGCTTTCTTGCGAATAGCGCCTGTTAGTAAAGCTTCAACGTCAGCTGCTGTTTTCGGTCGGCTGATGTGCCAGCCTTGGATCACGTCGCAGTCAAATTCCACAAGCTTGTCATAGCAGGCCTGATCTTCGACGCCCTCTGCGACAACGGAAAAGCCAAGTTCATGGGCAAGCTCGATTGTTGAACGCACCAGGATCTGATCGCTTTTACTTTCCAGCATGCGTGATACAAAGCTCTGGTCAATCTTGATCTCATCAGCTGGGAAGCGCTTCAGATAGCTGAGCGTTGACTGGCCAGTGCCGTAATCATCAATCGAAACGCCAATGCCCAGTTCACGCAGAGCGATTAGCGTCGCAATGGTGGTGTCGGGATTGGTGACAACGGCCGATTCCGTAATTTCGATCATTAGCTTTGTCGCAATCGAGCCGATGTTTCGCACGCGTTGCAACAAATTCTTGGTGAAAAGCGGATCGGCAAAAAGCGGCGCTGACACGTTAAGCGCGACTTTAAGATCATGTCCCGCCGCTGCCCACGCGGCGGCCTGCGCCGCACAGCAATCAAACACATAAAGCGTGATGTCCGCAATTCGGTTGTTTTCCTCAAGCACAGGAATGAACTGGTCCGGGCGAATGGCACCTTTTTCAGGATGGTTCCACCGCAGCAAGGCTTCAACGCCAATGATCCGCTGGTCTTTAATTGACCATTTTGGTTGATAAAGCGGATAAATCTCTCGCCTTGCGATGGCGTCATCAACTTCTGCGAGCATGCGTTGGGCGAATTCAGCGCTATTGCCCATTTCATCACCATAAATCACCCACCGCAGGCCCTGAGACAGCGCCGCATTTACGGCCAGTTCTGCCTGCGTCAGTGCCTGAGCCGGTGTCGCACCTGCGCGCGATGCAATACCAAAGGCGGGAACGGCGACAATTTCCTGCCTTCCCAGAGGAATTTTTGTGATAAAAAGCGCGGCAAGGCCGTCAACCATATCAGTCAGTTCAACTGGATCGACGTCATGCATGGTCCACCCAAGCTGACCGTCACCAAGTTTATACAAAGGATGATCCCCCACCCCAGTGCGGACGCGCGCGCAGATCAAGTCATAGAACGCGACAATTTCAGCAGAGTTGAGCAAAACCGCGATCGAATTATACGCTTTGATGCGCATGACAACGACTGTTCCTTCGCCTGCTGTATCAGCTTGGGCGGCAAAGGCGTGCTGATTTGGCAGACCCGTTTCGGCGTCACTCATGCGCGCAACTTGCAGTTTGCGGATATTGTCAATGACGATGGCCGCCACAAACGCACTGGATAAACCTGCCAATGGCAATGCAATATCAAATGACCCAAGGCGAAGCATTTCAGGGATATAAGGCATCATGCCGATGGCAATCATTGATCCGAAGACGCGTGCCAATCGGCCACGCAGGCTTCCTTTGCGAGACGCCCAGGCCAGCCCAGCCAGCATGAGGGTTATGCCGGGTGTTGCGCCCATTGACGGCTTGTCTAATCCCTGAATGAGGGTCTCGGCGGCCATTGCCTGCACGACGACACCGGGAATAATGCCGTGCCCATCCACGGCGTAGCGATCCCCCAATTCTATCGCAGTTGCGCCGATGATCACGGTTTTACCAGCGAGACTGGCAGGGGCGACGCGACCGGCCAAAACATCCGCTGCACTATGCCGGGGAATACTATCGGGATTGATGGTGCTGCTCAGCCGAAACGTATCAGCGATCTGGCCCGGCGTTCCCGCCAGCAAAGCAGCAAGTGAAGGCCGCGCCGTTCGCGCCGTCACTGTGCCGCGCGCGAACGTACGCATTGTTCCATCGGCATCCGGATTTACATTTACCGATCCCAAAAATGCATGGCGACGCAATTCGTCTATGGGCACATTTTCAGTATAAACATCGCCAGTGTTGCTCGCGAGTTGCCGGAACGTCGGCAATATTGCGCTGCCCCCGAACCGGTCCAGTGCGCGGGCAAATTTATCATCCTCAGCGGCAGTTGAGGGAGAGGAAAAGTCGACGTCAAATGCGATATTGGCAACGCCCGCGTCGTTCAGCTTATCAACAAGCGCGCCGTGAATGCCGCGTTTCCACGGCCAGCTATCCAGCTGTTTGATGCTTTTGGAATCGATTTCCACGATATGGATCAGGCCAGTGGCGGGGCGCTTCATCGTCAAATCACGGGCTAATCGTAACTGGCTATCCAATTCTGGGGATAGGCCTGACCAATAGAAGGCAACCAAGCCTAACACTGCAACCGACAGAAACCCTATCGCAGCCGACAGCCGGTTCAACAATTTCGTCGCGCGATCAATCATTCCCAAACATATCCTCGGCACTGGTGCCAAGGATGGCATAGAACAAACTATGGAAAATCCCGTTAACGTGTGAGGGTTCGCTTAGACCGTGATGCGCTCAACGTCCGTCGGCTCGCACTTTGGACGCGCGTTGCCTTAAGGCACTGATGGCCCGCCACCGCCGTTGCCATTGCCATTGCCCTGGCCGTTGCCATTCCCCAGGCCATTGCCTTGGCCATTGCCGTTGCCGTTGCCTTGCCCATTACCGTTTCCTTGGCCATTGCTGTTGCCATTGTTTCCATTTCCGTTGGCCTGACCACCAGGATCAACTGGCGGATCGGATGGGACCAGAATAGCCGGCGGAAGATCAAGCTTTCCTGGCAAATTATCAACAAAAACGTCCGGTTTGCCGCTGGGCGGTGGCAACAGATCGACCACGGGCACCGGAACTGGTGGTAACGGTTCCACTGGCTGCGGTTCCACCACTGGCACCTTGTTTTCAGGCCCGCCTGCAACATCGACAGGCGGCAGTTCTACAGGTGGCAATGGATCAATAACGGTTTCGATCGGCATATTATCGACCAGCACAGGCGGAGGCGAATCAACCACGCCCGGTGCCGGATTTACCGTGGGCTCTGGCGGAGGAGGTTCACGCATAAGTGCCGGAGAGACCGAGGCCACAAGGGTTGAATTGCCTACCACCAATCCGCCAGACGCTGTGCCCAGATCAACAGCCCCTTCACCAATTGCCTCCGCGATGACAGGCATTGCAGACTTTTCTTCAACAACTGCCACCTGATCTGCCGGTTCCGCAGCGCTGGATACTTCTGTAGCAGAAGTTACCGCAACAGGAGCCACAACTGGACCGTTGGGCGAATCAATATTTAGCGTTGTATCGCCCTGAATAGTCAACCGCCCGGGCATACCCGCACGCACCAACCCGATTTCGCCTGGCGTGACCATATGGGAAGCGCCACCATCGGGCGTTTGCACTTCGACGCGACCCTCAATGACTTGAACTGATGCCCCCGTTTCGCTGACCGTTACGCTAAAAGTAGTGCCTTTAACCACAGCGGCAAGATAAGGGGTTTGCACGGCAAAATGTGGTGTGGCCTTTTTGTTGATTTTGAAGACAGCATTGCCAAAACTCTGGACGATTTGTGTCATGCTGCCAGCTTTAGGCTGCGCGATAGTGATGCGGCTGTTGGCCGACACCATCAGATATTCCCCGCCGCGAACCAGCACCGCACGGCCTGATTTACCCGTTGCAATGACGTCGCCAGCGGCAAGCGCCTTTCCGCGCAAGCCCGCCTCTGTAATCCCCGGCCGCATGATCGACACAGCACCGCTTGCTTCCGATATCGACCAAGACGGCGGATTTGCAAAAGCGGACGTTCCACTCAACAAGGCCGCGACGGCCAGCGTGTTTCTGAAAATACCCATTTTGTCTGGCCCCCAGATCGCGGGCAACTCTGCCCACACTCCTTTGCCTACAAGTTCAAGGGTGATCGGAGCCTCAAAAGGCATGCTTAATGCCGGATTAGAACTTAACGGTGTGCCGGAGCTATTTTTTTGATTTCACAGGCGATTGCCCGATTTCGGCGAGCCGCTTTTCCAGATCAGCCTTCCACGGTGCGCCGGCAGGGGCCCGTTCCAGCAAGCCACGCCATACTTCCCCTGCCTCAGCCATTTTACCGCTACGCGCGAGGGCATAGCCAAAGAAGAATGGCGGCCCAGGATGGTTTGGCGCGATGCTAGCGGCCTTTTCAAAGGCATATTGTGCCGCAGGGTTCATTTGGCTGCCGCCGTGCACAAACAAGGCGTTGCCAAGGCCAACCCAAACGTCCGCGTTGCCTGGCGCTTTGCGCGTGCCTTCGCTCAATATTGAAACAGCTGCGCGCGTGCGGCCTGCCTTCATCAGGGCATCCCCCAGCGCCAGCCACTGCCCCTCCGCATTCATTGAGCTGGCAAATGTCTTACGCATTTCGTCTGGCACATTCTCGGTATTCAGATCCTCTGGCGTTTGCGCGGATGCCGTGGGCTGTGTCGGCGACCCTTGAAAAATATAGCCAGCCACCGCGAGCAGCATAGCAGCAGCCGTGAACTGCAGCGCGCTGCTGCCGAATTTCCCAAAACGCCAAAGCGCCAGCATGGTGAGAACCACAAAACCGACCAAAAATGTCCAACCCATTATTTTGCCCGTCTTTTGAAACGCCCGCGCGCCAAAAACGCACCTCCGCCCAGCAGTAATAGCGGCGTGATCCACAATATCATTGTGCGCCCACCCAGGGGGGGATCGTAAGTAATGGAATCACCATAGCGTTCGATCAGCCAGACTCGGATGTGGCTAGGGCTTTCCCCGCCATCAATCCGTTTGCGGATAAGGGCGCGCATGTCGCCTGCAAGATCAGCATCAGAATCCGCGACCGATTGCCCCGCGCAGACAAGGCAGCGGATGGTCAGCATCAAATCCTTCGCCTTGGCTTCCTTGGCCGGATCACTCAATTGCGTGTTGGCGTATTCAGCGTCAGGCAGCAGCGAGTCTGCTTGTGCAGGTTGCGCGAAGGCAAGAAGGATTAGGAGCAGCGGAGGCGCGCGAAAGCGTATAGACTTGATGACACTATCCACGGCCATCGCAACTTCCCTGAGCTTGTCGAAGCATGTCCTGAGCGCCTGCAAGGCAGTCAGGGCATGCTTCGACAAGCTCAGGGGAAGACGGTATGGGCTTTGTGCCGTCACTGCGCAGCCTGTAGCGCGGCCATGATCTCAGGCACGTCCTCGGGCCGGATGTCACCAATATGTTGATGGCGAATCACGCCTTTGCCGTCGATCACAAATGTTTCTGGCACGCCGGATGACCCGATGCTCAATTGCACAGCGCTTTCGGTATCAGAGCCGATCCGCTTATAGGGGTTGCCGTTCTGCGTAAGAAACCGCGCGACATCCTGCGGGCGGTCACGGATGGCAATGCCATCAATTGGTACGCCTTGGCGCGCCATTTGCAACAGCACCGGGGCCTCTGCAATGCACGGGATGCACCAGCTGGCAAAGACATTGAGAAGGCGTGGCTGCCCTGCCGCAAAGCTGGCACTGCCAAGGCCCGGCTGGGGTTCATGTGCGGCTGGCAATGAGAAAGTCGGAAGTGGCTTCCCAATCATTTTGGATTTGAGATTGGGTGAAGAAGGCTTGATCAGGCCTGACGCGACTACCCCGAAAAACATCAGGAACAGCCCCAGCGGCAGCCACAGCCAGAGTTTTTTCACGCCAGTGCCTCAGTTTGCCGTTTGGGCTTCACGAACACTTCGCGCCGCAGTCTTCCGAGCAATGCAAGAAAGCCGCCAAAGGCCACCATGATGCCACCAAACCAGATCAGCGTCACATAGGGTTTCCACCACATCCGCAATTGCCAGCGGCCATCAGGCTGCTGTTCGCCAATCACAAGGTAGATTTGCCCATCCAGATGCGTGCGGATCGCCGCTTCATTCGTGGCTGTGGCGGGAGCAGAGAACATCCTTGCCTGTGGGCGCTCCTCAACAACGGTATCGCCGCGCCGCACTTCAAGTTGCGCTTCAACTGCCGTCCAGTTGGGTCCGGCAACGGGCTGAACGCCTTTCAAAGTAACAGCGTAGGGCCCAACGTTGCGGGTATCGCCAATGTTCATGGCCGCAAGCGTTTCTTTCGTAAAGGCCGCTTCACTGGCCATGCCAATCATCGCCACGGCAATACCGAGATGCGCGACGACAGTGCCGTACGTAAACAGCGGCGTGCGGCGCAAGTTGCGCTTCCACAGTGGAGCCAAGCTCGCCGCCCCGACTCCAAGCGCAATCACGATGCTGAGAAGTGGCAAGATTCCAATTTCGGGAGCCATGATGACAATGACCGCAAGCGCCACTGCCGTCAGCAGGATAGGTGCCGCTAGCCTGCCGACCACTTTGCGCCAGTCATCGCGCCGCCAGCGAATGAGGGGCCCCATCGCCATGATCGCGACGAGAACAAGCGCTACCGGCCCAGCGGCTGCGTTGAAATAAGGGGGGCCAACGGACAGTTTCTCCCCCGTCACAGCTTCGGCAGCGAGAGGGTAGAGAGTGCCAACGAGGACGATGCCTAATATGGAGGAGAGCAGCAGGTTGTTTGCAACAAGCGCGCCTTCCCTGCTGAACAATTCAAACTGGTTCCCTTCGCGCACAGTGCCCACCCGAAGCGCAAACAGCGCCATGGCCCCGCCAATATACAGCGTCAGCAAAGCAAGGATGAAACTGCCGCGGGTTGGATCCACGGCAAAGCTGTGAACACTGGTCAGAATGCCAGAGCGGACCAGGAACGTGCCCACCATCGACATGGAAAAAGCAACCACTGCCAGCATCACAGTCCAAGCTCGCAGCCCGTCTCGCGTGGCCAGCACAGTTACCGAATGAAGCAGAGCCGTTGCCGCAAGCCAAGGCATCAGCGAGGCATTTTCCACTGGATCCCAGAACCACCAGCCACCCCAGCCCAGTTCATAATAAGCCCAGTAACTGCCCGCGACGATGCCAAGGGTCAGGAAAATCCAGGCGATCAGCACCCAGGGCCGCATTGCCCGTGCAAATGTCTGATCCACTTCGCGCGTGATGAGCGCACCAACGGCAAAACTAAACGCAATCGATATGCCGACATACCCGAAATAAAGCGTTGGCGGATGGAAGGCCAGCCCAGGGTCCTGCAGCAGCGGGTTGAGGCCCAGTCCTTCGGCAGGCACAGGATTGCTCCGCGCAAAGGGATTGGAAGACAGCAAAAGAAAAGCGTAAAAGCCAAGGCCGATCAACGCCTGCGCACCGAGTGTTGCCGTAAGTGTTGCTTGGGACAGCCGTTTTTCAAACAAAGCCACTGCAGCGCCAGACATCGCCAGCACAGTGACCCACAGCAGCATTGAACCTTCGTGATTGCCCCAGGTTCCCGCGAATTTGAACAGCAGTGGCTTTGCCGAATGGCTGTTCTGCACAACCAGATTAACCGACAAATCAGTGATCAAAAAAGCCCAGATAAGCGCGGCAAAGGAGAGTGCAGCGGCAATACCTTGGATCGTTGCGATGGGGCGGATGTTAGCGGCCATAACTGAGTCACTCTTTGCGACACCGATGATCCCGAATACCAGTTGCAGAGCCGCAAGCGCAGCGGCAATCCACAAGAGTGCAAGGCCAGCCTCAGCAATCATCAGGAAACAGCCCCCGTCTTATGCATTTTTCCGTCCATCTGTGGCGGCATGTAGCGTTCATCATGCTTGGCCAGGATGTGATCGGCCATGAACACGCCGTCTGCCCGCAATGCGCCTTCCCCCACCATGCCTGACTTTTCCTTGAACAAGTCTGGCACGATGCCAGTAAACCGCACCGGCGTTGTCGCTTTGCCGTCAGTTACCGCGAAGCTGATCGTGACGCCGTCCGCTTCGCGTTTGATGCTTTTATCCACAACCATTCCGCCCAAACGAATGGGCTGACCCGGCATAACTTTGGCCGTTGCCAAATCGGCGGGAGCGTAAAAATAGGCCGCTTGATCTTTCAGCGCCGTCATCGCGAGCAAGCCGGAACCGACCAATGCGACGACGCCAGCGACCGCAAGGCCCAATCGTTGATGTTTTGCCTTCATTCGCCCTGCCCCACTTCTTTTGGTCCCTCTGCTTTGCGCATGGCCAAATAGGCCCAGCCAACCACAGCCAGCGTGGCAACGGCAGTTAGGGCATAAGATGCAATGATGAAGGGCCAGTGGTTCATTCTGCCGCCATCCTGCGCATTCGTGCTTCGCCCTTAATCTCCGCGAGTTGCGCCCGCATCCTCATCAGCACAATCGCGCCGAACAAGAACGAAAAACCCAGCGTCGTTAACCCCAGTGGCCAAAGAATATCCATCGAAATGGACGATCCGCGCACGGTAATGCTTGGCCCCTGATGCAAGCTGTTCCACCAGACCACAGACCGGTTGATGATCGGAATGTTCACGGCGCCGACCAGCCCGAAAATCGCAGTAACTCGGCTAACGCTGCCGCGGTCTTCGCTGCTGTTTGCGAGTGCAATATACCCAAAGTATAGAAACAAAAGCACCAGCATAGACGTCATCCGTCCATCCCATTCCCACCATGTTCCCCATGTCGGCCTCCCCCAGATTGAGCCCGTAATCAAACACATCGCGGTAAACAGCGCGCCAGGGACGGCAATTGCCCGCGCGGATATGCCAGCGAGCGGATGCCGCCAAACCAGTTGCACGACCGACGCAACGGCAAGGCCAGTCCACCCGCCCATAGCGAGCCACGCGGCAGGCACATGAATATACATGATCCGCACGCTTTCCCCTTGAAGATAATCCGGCGGAGTGATGAAAAGCCCGGCGTAAACGCCCGCACCAATCAACGCTGCGCCTAACCAGCCACAAACTGGCGTCAGTGGGCGCGCGAGTTTGAGGAATCGTGTCGGATTAGCGTAAGCGTGCATCTTGATTGAAGCTTTAACGCAAGCTTTTGCAGCCGCAAAGCCCCCATTTATGCTATGGTCCGGTTACCGGCCAATAAGCGTCCGTGCCATCCGGTCTGCAACGTCGGATGGCGGTTGACCGGTGCGTTCACTTTCATCCCAGATTTGCGATAGTCGCACGGGAATGCCTGCGACTTTCGCTTCAACTGTGCTGCTGTCAGCGTCTTCGAGATACTGGAGCGCAACATTGATGATGCCGCCCGCGTTAATGACATAATCAGGCGCATAGAGGATCGCGCGCCTGTGCAGTTCAGCGGCATCGTTCGCACTGGCGAGTTGGTTGTTCGCGCCGCCTGCAACGGCTTTGACACGCAAAGCTGGAATTGTCTCTGCTGAGAGGATCGCGCCGAGTGCGCAGGGACACAGGATGTCTGCGTCCACAGTCAATATATTGTCGGCGCTCTTGTGAACCGCCCCTAATTCATGGGCCAGTGCAGCTGCGCGTGCCTCATCAACGTCAGCCAGGGTCAATCTGGCACCAGCGGCTGCCAAATGTCGTGCCAATCCTCCCCCGACACTGCCCAAACCTTGGACGGCGACATGCACACCCCTTACGCCGTCACTGCCAAGCGCGCGTTTCGCCGCTGCCTCTACTCCGAGAAAAACACCCAAAGCTGTCGAAGGTCCGGGATCGCCCCCGGCCCCGCCTGCGCGCGGCGGCAGGCCAGAAACATGACACGTGCTTGCGCTAATCGCGATCATATCAGCAGCAGACATCCCAACGTCTTGCGCCGTCACATATCGCCCGCCAAGGCTATCTACGGCACGCGCGAAGGCTGCAATGATTTCGTTCGTTTTCAAACGATTAGCCCCGGCGACAATAACGCCCTTGCCGCCGCCCATATCAAGGCCAGCCATCGCATTTTTATAGCTCATTCCGCGCGACAGCCGCAGGGCATCGGTGACTGCGGATGTCGTGTCAGTGTAGTTCCAGTAACGCGCGCCACCGCCGCCTGGTCCTCTGTGGGTAGAATGAATTGCGATAATGGCGCTGAGCCCACTGGCAGCGTCCTGAAAAAAGTGCACGCCTTCATGATCATCAAAATCAGGGAGTTCCCAAGGTGACATCAACAAGGGTCCGTTCCATCATATCAAATTCAGGGGGGATGATGGGGCGACCGAGGGGATCCGAACCCCCGACCTCCGGTACCACAAACCGGCGCTCTAACCAACTGAGCTACGACCGCCATCGCCATCATCCGAGCAATTAGCCGTTAAAGGCTAGGCCGCTTACCCGCAAGCCTAATTGCAATCTCTCTCAGACTTTTACGCGGGCAAGGCTAGCGTTGATGGTGTGATCAAAGGCAATGCCCATACGCGGCGGCACGGCCCAGGCGATCCGGCCCCTTACTTTACCAACGTTTTTAACGTCAGCGATCACGACATCGCCAATCGCCCCGCCAATGGTGCAATCCACCATCATCCCGCCCGATGATATATTGCGCACGCGGACCGCAAGTTTCTCACCAGTGGTTGTGAACGTTAGGTTTGCGCCAAAGAAAATGCTTTCCCGCGCGCCGTTTCGGTTGGGCGTTTCTACAGCTTCGTTGTCATGAACATTTTGTTCCATGACCTACTGTTAGCCACCAAGTGTTTGAAAATTGTAAACGAACCGGCAACTTTATTCGTCGCGAGAGATTTTTTCGTTCCGTTCATGCGCTTCCTGCGCTTCGACAGTCATGGTCGCGATTGGCCTAGCCTCCAACCGGCCCAGCGAAATTGGCTCACCAGTGACTTCGCAATAGCCATATTCGCCGTCTTCGATCCGGCGCAGCGCTGCCTCGATTTTGTTGACAAGCTTACGCTGACGATCACGCGTGCGCAGTTCCAATGACCAGTCAGTCTCGCTGGATGCACGGTCAGCCACGTCGGCCTCACGCAAAGGTTCTGTTTTTAGAGTGTCTAGCGTTTCTTGAGACTCGCGGAGAATACCATCCTTCCAGTTCAGCAATTTTGACCGGAAATAGGCCAATTGCAGATCGTTCATGAACGGTTCGGCATCAGAAGGCCGGTAAGCGGGATCAAGTGCAATAGCTGGTGCACCGTCGCCATTCTGGTTGAGTTTTGATTGATCAAGCGTGCTCGCCATAAACTCTCTTCCAATCTCTCACCGGTGCGCGTGGGTCAGTGTCGTCTCTCCTGCGCTTTGCGGGCCTATAGACAGGCAGTCGGACACGTTCAAGTCAGCGTTCGATGGGAATAGTATAATCGAATCGTAGCGTGCTTGATTTTCACACTGTCTCCAAAATTACAGGCCAGGGTGACGTTTCGAGCAAGACATCGACCGAAAACAGCCCCTAAATGAGACATTAACCAAAGTCGCGTGGCAAATCAGCGGCTTGTTGCCAAATTGAAGGGGTTAATAACGGTTAACTGGGTTGCAGTGCCTCACCACATTTGTGCAGATAGTGGGGTAGCGCAGACGGGATGTCCTATGGTGAGCGAATCATCCGAGCCAGACCGTCTACCAAAACAGGAATGAAGATTATGTCAGTTCGGATGGCTCTTGCAAAACTTTGCGCTTGCGCGTGCGGCGGTGCTATAATTGGCGGAGGTGCCATGCAGGCCACCCAAGCTGATAGCGGCGCGCGGACACATCATGTGCGCAAAGCGTCAGTGCACCATAAAGCGAAGCGGAAAGTCTACCGCAAACGCTATGTTGCCGCTGCTGGCCCGCGCCGGATCGTGAAGCGTATCAAGCGCAAAACCACAACAACCACTCAAATGGCGTGTGCGCCAGCGACTGTCACGTTTGCACGGCAAGCCGGTGAACCGATGCCTGCCTATCCCATGGACGGACCAATTGGCGGCGGCGGCGGATCCATCCCAGTCGTGATCGGTGGCGGCATTGGTAGCGGCTTTGGCGGCGGTGGTGGCTTCTTTGGCGGTGGGTTTGTTGGCGGAGGCGGAGGCGGCGGTGGCGGCACCGTTGTCATCTCTTCCACCAGTAGCAGCACTGGCGGCTCCACATCAGGCGGGTCGACTTCTACGTCGTCCGGTGGTTCTGGAGGATCAGGCGGGTCCGGTGGTTCTGGCGGTTCATCAACCTCGACTGGTGGCGTTACCTCAACGTCGGGTGGTTCCGGCGGCTCATCGACATCGACGGGCGGCGTGTCTTCGACGTCAGGTGGCTCTTCCACGTCGACGGGCGGATCCTCCACGGGCGGCTCATCGACTTCCACCGGCGGCTCCTCCACGGGCGGATCGTCAACATCGACTGGCGGCGTAAGCAGCACGACGTCGAGTTCCACGGGCGGCGTGACAAGCACATCGTCAACAGGCGGTTCCTCCAGTTCAACCTCAAGCGGTGTTTCGACTTCGAGTGGTGTAACGTCGAGCACATCATCGTCAACGTCGAGCGGCATTACATCAAGCACCTCCACGTCGAGTGGGATCACATCAAGCACATCGACATCATCCAGCTTTGGCGGGTCAACAACAACGACATCGTCGTCAAACGGCACGTCCTCCAATGGCACAACGACATCAGGCGGAACAGAAGTGCCTGCGCCGCCAATGTTCCTCCTTTTCGGAGCAGCAGCAGCAGGGCTTGTTGCACGGAGGCGGTTGGCTAAGAAAGCGGCCTAACTCGCCGATAGTTAAAATGAAAAATGAGGGCGCTCCGGACCATCCGAAGCGCCCTTTTTTCGTGTCGCAAAGTTCCTCGTCAAACACTGCAGTGCTCCGGGCTTGACCCGGAGCCTAGGAGTCCCAGACATCGAGGCGTCCCTAATAGGCTCCGGGTCGAGCCCGGAACACTGCTGCGCCAAACCCTTGCGAGGCAGCGCCTTCCGCGCCATAGCCTGCCGCTATGCATGATATCCGTTCCATCCGTGACAATCCTCCGGCTTTTGACACAGCAATCACGCGTCGCGGCGGTGAGGTTCAGTCTAAAGCCATTCTCAAACTCGATACTGAGTGGCGCACCCTGACATCATCCCTGCAAACTGCCCTTGCCCGGCGCAATGACGCATCCAAAGCCATTGGTGCTGCAATGGGCCGCAAAGACAGCGCCGAAGCCGAAAGACTGAAGGCCGAAGTGGCGGGACTGAAAGACGAAATCGCGGAGGTCGAAGCTGCAGAGAGAGAGGCTCAAGCTGCGCTAGACGATGTGCTGGCAGCGCTTCCAAATCTACCCTGCGCAAACGTGCCCACTGGCGCTGATGAGCATGACAATCAAATCGTTCACCAACGCGGCACAGTCCGCTCATTTGACTTTCCTCCCCGCGAACATGATGGTTTTGGCGTTTCGCTTGGCCTTGATTTCGAAAGCGCCCAAACCGTTTCCGGCGCGCGCTTTGCATATTTGCACGGACAGGTGGCAAGGCTGAACCGCGCTCTTGGCCAATATATGCTTGATGTTCACACAATTGAACATGATTACCGGGAAGTCGCCCCGCCGCTGCTGGTGCGCGATGAAGCCATGTTTGGCACTGGGCAGCTGCCTAAATTCGAAGAGGATTCGTTTCGCACAACCGATGGCCGCTGGCTGATCTCCACTGCCGAAATCAGCCTTACCAATCTGGTCCGCGAAAAAATACTGACGGAGGCCGAATTACCGCTACGCTTTACAGCACTTACGCCCTGCTTCCGGTCTGAAGCTGGGGCGGCAGGCAAAGACACGCGCGGGCTGATCCGGCAGCATCAGTTTGACAAGGTGGAGCTTGTTTCGATCACCACACCCGAACAGTCAGACGCTGAACATGAACGGATGACAGCCTGTGCGGAAACGATCCTTGATCGCCTCGCCCTGCCCTATCAGCGTGTGCTTCTGTGCACGGGAGACATGGGCTTTACGGCGCGCAAAACCTATGATCTTGAAGTTTGGCTACCGGGGCAAAACCGATACCGTGAAATTTCCAGCTGTTCGACTTGCGGCGATTTTCAAGCGCGCCGGATGAACGCGCGCTACCGGCCAGAGGGGGAGAAAGCGACGCGCTTTGTCCATACCCTCAACGGCTCCGCTCTTGCGGTCGGCCGCACGCTGGTGGCGGTGCTGGAAAATTATCAACAAGCCGACGGCAGCGTGATCGTGCCTGATGTGCTCGTCCCCTACATGGGCGGCGTGACGCTGTTGACCCCGGCATGAAACACGTTGCTGCCCTTGTTCTGGTCCTTGCCGTGTCAGCTTGTATTCCGCGCAGCCCCGACTTTCCTGGAAACGCAGCGCCGCGCCTTGAAACGGATATGGACACCGTTTTTGACGAACGGCCGGTTTGGGAAGACAGGCCCGTTCAGGCCGATGAAGCCTCAGCAGAGCGCGACATTCATGTTGTGAAGCCCGGAGATACAGGCATTGCCATTGCGCGCGCCTATGCCGTTCCGTGGAGCCGCATTGTCGAGGCGAACGCATTGAGCGAACCTTTCATCCTGAGTGTTGGCCAGCGTATCCGCATTCCGGGCGCAGCGGCCCCTGCAGAACAGACGATGGAGGCGCGTGCAGCCGCCTTCAAACTCGATATCGAGGATATCTTGACTGGCGGGGAGCCTGCCCAAAGCGCTGCCAATGCGGTGGTTCCCGGTCCCTCTGGCGGCCCATTGCCATCCGGCATCGCAGTTGGCGAACCCAGCCGCTTTGCTGGTGGCTTCATCTGGCCTGCGCGCGGTGTTCTCACCACGCGGTTTGGCCCAGCAGGCGAAGGCGAACTGAACCAAGGCATCGAAATTGCAACAGTTGCCGCAGCACCAATCCGCGCATCGTCCGACGGTGTCGTGGCCTTTGTCGGCAATAATGTTGCAGGATACGGCGGCATGATCCTCATCCGGCACGGCAATGGCTGGATTACTGCTTATGGCAGGGCGGCGAGCACAAGCGTGACACGGGGCCAGACCATCAAACGCGGCGACGTGATTGGCACCACCGGCAGCGGAACGGGGCCGAAACTCTATTTCGAAATGCGCAAAGGCCGCGTTCCTGTTGATCCGCTGAAACAATTGCCGCCAGTTTAGATTGGCCAGCGTGACTTTTTGCCGATTACCCCGTAAGCGCCCGGCATTATGACAATCACACTCCCCTCCGCGCCAAAGGTTGGCATGGTTTCCCTCGGTTGCCCCAAGGCGTTGGTTGATAGCGAACGTATTCTGACCAAGCTCCGCAGCGATGGCTACGGCCTGTCACCTGATTATGCCGGGGCCGACGTTGTACTGGTCAATACCTGTGGCTTTCTCGATTCGGCGAAAGAGGAATCACTGGAAGCGATTGGCGAAGCTCTCGCTGAAAATGGCCGCGTTATCGTGACGGGTTGCCTTGGCAAAGAAGCCGAGATGATCCGCGCAAAATTTCCCAAAGTCTTGGCGATCAGCGGCGCGCATCAATATGAGGCTGTGGTAGGTGCCGTGCACGAAGCGGCACCAATGCCCGTCAACGCGTTCATCAATCTGGTGCCTGAAAGTGGGCTGAAGCTGACGCCGCGCCACTATAGTTACCTCAAGATATCAGAGGGTTGCAACCATCGCTGCGCATTCTGTATCATTCCGAGTATTCGCGGCGATCTCGTCAGCCGCCGTCCCGATGCGATCCTTCGCGAGGCCGAAAAACTGGTCGCGGCAGGCACGAAGGAATTGCTGGTGATCAGTCAGGACACGTCAGCCTACGGTGTCGATATCCGGCATGAACCGCGCGATTGGAAAGGCCAGCCGGTCCGTGCGCACATGACTGATCTGGCTCGCGAACTTGGAAAACTCGGCGCATGGGTGCGCCTCCATTATGTTTATCCCTACCCCCATGTCGACCAGGTCATCCCCCTGATGGCCGAAGGGCTGATTACGCCTTATCTCGACATTCCGTTCCAGCATGCCGCGCCGTCTGTGTTGAAAGCCATGAAGCGCCCAGCAAACGAAGCCAAAGTTCTGGAACGCATCCATAAATGGCGTGACATTTGCCCGGATATCACCATCCGGTCGTCTTTCGTCGTCGGTTTTCCGGGGGAGACTGAGGCGGATTTCGAATATCTACTGGAATGGCTGGACGAAGCTCAGCTCGACCGTGTCGGCGCATTCCGTTTTGAGCCTGTCGAAGGGGCTGCTGCCAACGCGCTGCCCGACCCTGTTCCCGAAGCGGTCAAAGAAGAACGCTACGCCCGCATCATGGAAAAAACCGCCGCAATCAGCGCCGCAAAACTCGCCGCCAAAATCGGCCGCACACTGGATGTCATCATCGATGAAGTAGATGACGAAGGCGGAGCCACGGGCCGGTCAAAGGCCGATGCCCCCGAAATCGACGGCAACGTCTTCCTGCGCGATGCCGGAGGGTTGGCACAGGGTGATATTGTGCCGGTGCTGATCGAGGATGCCGATGAGCATGATTTGTTTGGGATTCCCTTGAGATAAGCAGGCCCTTGTTCTATCTTACCTTTTCTTACGGAGGGTGATGTGGCAGTTTCAGCAAGAACAAGGTTATCGAGCAAAGGGCAGATGGTTCTGCCCTCCAGCATTCGTAAAGCCCACAACTGGGGGCCCGGGACAGAATTGACCCTTGAAGATACGCCAAGCGGAGTCCTCATCCGGTCAAACGACAAGTCACGCCTTTTCCCCGAGACGCGATTTGATGATGTCTTTGGTTCATTGAAGTATGACGGGCCACCGGTGTCTCTAGACGACATGGACAAGGCAATTGAATTGATGCTTCGCGGCAAAAATGCGGGCGATTGACACAAATATCGTCGTGCGCTGCATGGTGAATGACGATCCCAATCAATGTGCCATCGCACGACAATTTGTCCGCGATAATGAGGTTTTCATTTCCACTACGGTTTTGCTTGAGACCGAGTGGGTCTTACGCTCATCCTACAAGCAGTCTCTTGGCGTGATTGCCGACAAGCTTCGCAGTCTTATTGGATTACGCACTGTTGTGATAGGAGATCCAGTGTTGATCGACCAAGTTCTGAAACTTGTTACGCACAAGATCGACATGGCAGATGCATTCCACCTGGCGAGTTCTGGTGAATGCAGCGATTTTGTGACATTTGATCGCGCGCTCGTGAGTGCCGCTCAGACAATCAGCGGCCTTCCCATAAGATTGATTGATGGACTTGCCGAATAGCTGCGCCCTAACCGCTTAGCGGCCAAATCAAGTTACCTGCTACACCTATGCGCAGCAGCATAAGTTAGAGGCCAATGTGCTTGCCCGCAACTCTCCACCGCCGCCGCAGGCCGCTTCACTCGACCTGTGCAGCCTAAATCACGCCCCCAGCCTCTGGCAGTTTCGGGGCGATATGCGCTGGTTCTGGCACCACCGCTGGCAACGCAACTGGCCGAGGCTTATCGAGTGAGGCTATGACAGGGACATCGCGGCCGTAGATGTCGCCGAACGCCTGCACTTTGCCGTCCATGCCTGTGCCATAGGTGAAATAGGTTATGGCGACGGGGATCGGCTCTTTGAACGGCACTTTTTCAGTTTTACCCTTTTTGATGAGCGCGGCCAGCTCGCCTGAGTCTTTTCCCGATTGCAGGATACCCAGCAATATGCCCAGTTCATACGCCCGTTCGGTACGGACGCAGCCATGGCTTAATGCGCGTGGGGCGGGGCGGCTAAACAGGCCCCGGCTGGGTGTGTCATGAATGAAAATGGCATCCGGATTGGGCATATCGATCTTCATGAAACCAAGCGCACTTGAAGGCCCGGCGGACTGGATGACCGACAGCGACTTGCCACTGCCCGTCCAGGTATAGCCGCGTGCTCGCGCTGCCGCCGGAGAACGCGCGATCATCGGCCCTACTTCTTCGCGAATGATGCTCTGGGGCAGCACCCACGGGGGATGGACCACAATCCCAACCGCAGGCACCAGCAAAGACGGCGTTTGCGATGATTGCTTGCCAACAATCGATCGGTAGCTGGCGATGGTTTTGCCGTATGTCACCACGCGGATCATATATTCCGGAATGTTCGCATAGACATGCTTATCCGCCAGTTTGCGCGGCATCCAGCGCCATTTATCCAAATTAGCACGGATCAGTTTGCGTTGTGCGATGTTGGCGGCAGGCGCGGCGGCAAGGGCTGCTTTCAACATTTTATATTCGGGATGGGTCGGCTCAATTGATGCCAGCGTCCCTTCAATATCCTTAGACGCAAGGGCGCGTGCCATAAGGGTTTCGAGCGGAAATTCAGCAGCATCCGTATCTTTGACAAGCCACTGGATGCGCGCAGATTTTGGCGTCCGCCCATCGCGAATATCGCCAAATAGCAGATTGAAAGACGCCATGCTAGCGCGGTCCAGCGCCTCACCCTCACCGCCGTCCATCGCCGATTGTAACGCTTCAGGCAAATAATCACTTGGGTTCAGCCCGCGCGTGCCAATGGTTTTGATCAGCGTCATCAGCGCCGTGGCGTCGCTGGGCATCCAGTGCTGCAACACCTCGGTGGGCGAAGCCGCTGGTGCCACTATCGGCGGCAGCGTGACCGTTGGGATCGGATTTGCCCCAGTAATGGCAGGCGGCAACAAGGAGACCGGAGCATCCTGCACAGGTGGTTTTGGCTTGGCCGCCGCGGCACCAGAGGCTGTAAACAGCAAAGCTGACACACCGCACAAAAGCGATAATACACGCACCATAGATGACAATCCCAATATTTTCCCTGTCGCTGATCAGATGCCCCAAAGGACGCAGCCATTGCAAGTGCGATTACACCGCTTGCCTATTCATTGTCATCTTCCACTTTCACCAGACCGCCCGAAACTTGCGGGGCCGCCGCCACCGGCAGTCGCCCACCAGAGCAGGCAAAGAACATGGCCATTTCCGGCAGAGAGCCGGGCTTCACAGCCTCATATTTGAAATCAAAGTCCGCCGCTTTCCAGTCATGCAACATCGTTCCGTTGGCGCGGGTGCGGCGGTAGGCCAATGTGTTGATTGTCCTTGCGCGGCAGTGGAAGCTGTAGAGCGCTTTTTCGGTTCGTGCCGGATCGCGTTTGACGCCGCTCAAATCAAACGTAGCCCAGATTTGAACCGCTTCAAACGGGCGTTGCCCCGCAATCGCGCGGCTGGTTTTCATCGTCGCACGGTCAACAAAAAGCTGTGCGCCGCTGCTACTGACGCCGATGAAGGTTAAATCCTCCGCCGCCGCTGGGGCCGGGGAGACAAGGGCCAGACTGATCAGCAACGCCTTCACTGCCATCAATCCATTGAGGGCCCAAGCGACGGATCAAGATCGCGCGGGCGGACAAAACGCACAAGCGTGCCTATGCCGGGCTTCACATCCGCCCAGCTGTCCACCGGAATCGATATCTGTGCAATCGACGCGGTCGGGAACTTCTCTTCAAGCTCTTCGCGCATCACGTTGCCGCGCTCTTCTGGCACCAACATCATCGCCAGTTCCTCGCACCCCGGATTATGGCCGCACATGAACATATGGTCGCCAGCCTCATCGATATCGTGCAGAAAATCGAGTAGAGATGACCCTGACGCCAGGTAAACCCGCTTATCCCAATTCGGATGAAGTATCTGCCCATAACCTTCCCAAAACGCGTCCAGTGTTTCTACACAGCGCACTGCAGGTGAGCAGTAAACCGTATCAAACACCATACCCTCTGCCTTGGCATATGTGCCCATCAAGCGTGAACCGCGCACTCCGCGATCATTGATTGGTCGATCAAAATCACGCGAAACAGGCGCATCCCAGCCGGATTTGCCGTGGCGGAAAATAGTAAGCGTTTTCATGACTGTGCTTCGTGCCGCAATTGCGCCGCCTTTGGAAGAGCCGTTTGTGCGATCCTTACACGCGCCACGGCCTCATCTAATGTGACGCGCGTCACTGTTGTCCCTACCGGGAAGGCTGTCAGCAACCGGGACGGCATGGCGGATGACAGGATCACAAACACCCCGTGATCATCAGCGCGCCTGATCAGCCGCCCAAAAGCCTGCGCCAAACGCGCGCGGATGATCCGATCATCATAAGATGCGCCCCCTGCGGCTGCTTTGCGCGCGGCATGGAGCACCGTCGGCTTGGGCCATGGCACCCCTTCCATCACAACAAGCCGCAGCGAATGACCCGGCACATCCACCCCGTCACGCAGTGCATCCGTGCCCAGCAAGCTGGACCTGGGATCATCGCGGAAAATATCGACCAGTGTGCCGGTATCAATCGGGTCCACATGTTGCGCGTAAAGCGGCAAGCCATCACGAGCGAGTGCGTCGGCTATTCGCGCGTGAACGCTGCGCAGGCGGCGAATGGCGGTGAACAGCCCCAGCGTCCCACCCTCTGCTGCCGCAATCAGGCGCGCGTAGGCATTGGCAAGCTGAGGTACGTCGCCGCGCTTAACGTCCGTCACAATCAGCACTTCGGATTGATTGGCATAGTCAAAGGGGCTTGCGGCCTCAAAATGGAGCACTGGCGATTCTATCTGCGCCGCGCCAGTCACAGCGTCTGCCACGTCCCAGCCTTCGCCGCCGCGCAGGGTGGCTGACGTGATCAGCACCCCGTGGGCTGGCTTCAGCACAGTCGCTGCAAAGGGCCGGGTCGGGTCAAGCCAGTGGCGGCGAAAACCAATATCAACTTCCCGTCCTGTGATCCGGTCGACGGCAAGCCAATCGACAAAGTCCGGGTCGCTTGGCCCGCCCATCCGCGCCAGCAAGGAAAGCCAGGATGACAGCGTATCAATCCGCCAGCTGAGACTTGCCAAAGCCCCTTCGATCCGGCCTTTTGCGGGGCCGTCAAGCCAGTCCGGCGCTTCTTCAATTACCGATTCCAGACGCCGACCCAGCACAACCAGTGGGCGGAGAATGCCGTCCAGTGCCTTCATGGCTGGTTCCACAGCTGTAATCAGAGGGCCGTCTAACTCTGCGGCCTCAGTCTCCAGCCCGTAGCCCGCATCTTCGCCTTGATCGCGCGCAAACACGGCTCCGCGCACATGGGCGAACAGCGTCTCAATCGGCCCAAAAGCCTCGCCCTCAGATATGCGCTGCAGCCAGCCATCAGAGGGAAGCGCCTGCGCCGCCGAAGCCGCAGCATTGATCGCCCCTGCCCCTTCGCTGTCATAGCTCGCGACATCGGCCAGCCGTGCCGCCAGCCCGCGCCTGCGTCCGCGCGATTTGCTTTCCGGGCCAATGATCCAGCGGCGCAGTTCGATCGCCTCCTGCCCTGTCAAAGCGGCCGAAAACATAGAATCCGCTGCATCAAACAGATGATGGCCTTCGTCAAATATGAACCGCGTTGGCCGGTGCGCTTCCTCTCGCCCGCGTGCGGCATTCACCATCACCAGCGCGTGGTTGGCGATGACCAGATTGGCATCCACACTGGCGCGTGCAGCGCGTTCAATGAAGCATTTGCGGTAATGTGGGCAGCCAGCATAAACGCACTCGCCGCGTTGATCAGTGAGTGCTGTTGATCCGTTGCGCCGGAAAAGCGTTGGCAGCCAGCCCGGCAAATCGCCGCCCACCATATCACCGTCCCGCGTGTAAGCGGCCCAGCGCGCCACCAGTTGCGCCAGGATCGCCGCCCGCCCGGCAAAGCCGCCTTGCAAGGCATCCTCCAGATTGAGGAGGCAAAGGTAATTTTCGCGGCCCTTACGGATAACGACTTTGCCACTGTCGCGATTGGGATAAAGCCGCGCGCTTTCAGCGTCCAGTTGGCGTTGCAGGGCCTTGGTATAAGTGGAAATCCACACCGCCCCGCCCGCCGCCTCTGCCCAAAGTGACGCGGGCGCAAGATAACCGAGCGTCTTGCCAATGCCCGTGCCTGCCTCAGCCAGCAGCAAATTGGGCTGATCCCTCGCCTGGCGCGGCAGGAAAGCCGCCGTTGCCGCCTCAGCGTAAGCGCGCTGACCCGGCCGTTCCTCAGCACCTGTTCCTGTAAGTTCATTCAACCGGCCAACCGCAGCTTCGGGAGCCACGACAGCAGGGCGCGGCGCAGGGCGCGGGGCCTTTTCCTCCCATTCCGGCAATTTGCTGAATAGCCAGCGTTCGTCCTGCGACGGCTTGCTGATCTCATTGCCAACGAGTTCGGCCCAGGCCCAATCCAGCCGGGAGAGCGAGGCAACACTGGCCCAGCCCCCTTCCCGCTCAGCCCAATCTGGCGCGCTTAGCCGCTCTAGCAACACAGCAGCGGCCTGACGCAGCAATTCAGCCGCCCCACCTTCGTCGCTTGGCAAATCCAGCCCCGTCGCCGCTGCGAGGCCCTTGATAGTCGGCACCATGAACCGCGCGGGATGCACAAAGGCATAGAGCTCCAGCACATCCAGCCCCGCTAATTCCGGATAGCCAAGCCGCTGCGCCACCAACGGCGCATTGAGGAAAATCATCGGCCGTTCCGAAAGGCGCGCAATCGCCTGCCCCCGCCCAAGCCCGCGCACACCACCTTCATCAGCAATCCAAATGCCGCCGTGGCTTGCATGGAGCGCGGGAGGGGAAGAGGCACCGATCACAGCCCAGCTTTGCCGGACCCCGAACGAAAGGACAACAGGCCTTTGCTGAAACTGCGCCTATTCGGCCTCTGGCCCCACAAATCGGCCCAAAAATAGTAATGCGCCGGTTCGTGTATCACGGATTGCAAAGAGGAATGGATGATCGGCCTTGAAAACCTCTGGTGGCGGTGGCGGCGGACCTCGGAGAGCACTCATGACCAATTCCTGCACGATCGCCGTGGCAGCGGCAGCCTCGGTCCCCTTTTCGTCAACTTCGACGAAGACCTTGTGAATGACGGCCCCAATCTGCAAGTTCCAGTCATTGGGGTCACTGCTTGTCATGTTCACCGGTTTCATGCCGGAAAAGTCACTCTGGTCAGAAAATGGTATTTTCATTCCAAGAGCCTTGAGCGAGCCGACGAGTCCGAACTCACTTTCAATCTTGAATTTGGGCAGTGTCAGGATCACTTCGGTTAAGTCTGAACGATTCAGTTTATCAGTCCAACCCTGAAGTTCCTGCCCAGTCAGAGATTTTTCAAGCTTGGCCAATCCTCCGCCACTTTTGGGCAACAGGATGATCATTTCAGTTTCGCCGCCGCGATAAGGCAGCGCAATGGCTTTGACGCCACCTACTTCCGCAAATCGGAAATGGTCGTCCTGATGCATGAGTGGCAATTTGATTTTTCTCCCCGATTCCAGAGAAAAATCCTCGACCCGAGTTGCGTCCCTCTCAAAGGGCGTACCCCAGTCGGCCTTGAAATAGACTGTGTTCACCAGCACCGATTTTGTGCCACTTGTCACATGCTCAGGTGAAAGCAGGTTTCGAATCTTCCCCCGAGTCTTCTCCAACACCCAGCCATTGATCGTTTCACGCGCGGCATCTGGATTTGACTGGTAGTCCACCCGGTTGAGGCCCGCGCCGTAGTGCCGCTCAACACCCGAAAGGTAAGAAGCGTGCACGGGCAAGCCAGTTTGCAGCCAGATGCTGTTATTGACCGCCATCGTCCGCCCAGTTGCGTTCAACTGCATTGACTTCACCAGAGACCCAGTTGACTTGTCAAAGTCTGCAAGGCCCGTGGGATAGTGAAGCACCCGCGCAATTTCGTCCCGTGTTTCCCCCTTTGCCCCTGCGTGAGCGAGCGCGAAGGCCAGCGATACGCTTGCAGGAGATATCGCAAGATCGCCCTTGCCGTCAGCGACAGCCCGGTAAAGTTCAGCCGTAAAGCTGTTTAGCCCGCGAACGACCGAAGCCGCATCAGCATCAACAACGGCTGGAACATAGTTGTCGGCCTTTTGCTCTTCTGCTGTCAATTCGCGCTCGGCACCCACATATTCACCCGCAGACTGTGCTAGGCAAGGATGCGCGATTGAAGCAGACGCGAACGCGAGTAGGATTGATCTGTAACACATGGCTGTTCCCCATCGAAGATCACACTAATGCCGCACGAACATTGATGTCTCGTTCCGCAATAGCGTTAACGGGTTGCCATGAAGAGCGGCCAAAGCCTTGCACTTGCGCGCCAAACAGGCGAAGGCACACTCCATTATGACAGATGACCTCCGCAGCGCCGCCCTCTCCTCCAA
>JANPCO010000039.1:0-21825 GCA_031430995.1 Sphingomonadales bacterium
CATACAGTGTCAGGAGAGCAACAGAAGCAGCTGTTAAGGCTTCCATTTCTACTCCAGTTTGCCCAGCAAGTCGCGCCAGAGACGTGACGCAAATAGCGCCATCTTCAAACGCGAACTCAACTGATACTTTGGTCAGCGCCATGGGGTGGCAGAGTGGAATAAGGTCACTTGTCCGCTTTGCCGCCATGATCCCGGCGATCCGCGCTGTGGCCAGAACATCACCCTTTTTCGCCGTCCCGTCGCGCACAGCCGCCAAAGCCTCGGCAGACATATGAATGCGCCCTTCCGCCACGGCTTCACGCACAGTGGCCACTTTTCCAGCGATATCAACCATATGGGCGGCACCGCTCTCATCAAGATGGGAGAGTTTGGTCATGCGCCAGTCAACAACTGCCGTGTCGCGGCCTCAACATTTGCCTGCCGCATCAGGCTTTCCCCGACAAGAAAAGCACGGACGCCGTGATCAGCCACCGCAAGACAATCGGCATGGCTGGAAATCCCACTTTCGCAGACCAGCATCACATCATCCGGCACCATTTTGGCCAGCCGAGCTGTTGTGCTTAGATCAACTTCGAAGGTCTTCAAATTGCGATTGTTGACGCCAATCAAACGGGATTTCAGATGCGTCAGCGCACGCTCCATCTCCGCCTCATCATGCACTTCCACCAGCACATCCAGCCCCTGAGCGCGCGCGGCATCCTCAATCTCAACCATCAGTGCGTCATCCAGCGCGGCAACAATGATTAAAATCGCGTCCGCCCCCATAGCCTGCGCCTCGGCGCATTGCCAAGGGTCCACCATGAAGTCCTTGCGAAGGACCGGCAAAGCGCAGGCAGCGCGCGCAGCGACCAAATAATCCTCATGCCCCTGAAAATAAGGCGCATCGGTGAGCACGGAAAGGCAGGCCGCGCCTCCCGCCTCATAATCACGGGCGTGGGCAGCCGGATCAAAATCGGCGCGGATCAAGCCTTTGGAAGGACTGGCTTTCTTGATTTCAGCAATGAGCGCAAAACCGTGATTTGCTTTGGTTCGAAGCGCCGCCTCAAACCCGCGCGTCGGCGACGGCGACGGCCAGTGTTCTAGTCCCAACGGCTTGCGCGCCGCGACCTCTGTGCGCTTGGTGGCGCAGATTTCGCCAAGTTTGTCAGTCATCAATACGCAATCCAGCAGTCGAGAAGTGCTTTGGCCAGCCCTTTGTCAATCGCCTCCGCCGCGTCTTCAATGCCGTCTTCGCCGTCGCTGGCCACACCGGCAACGATCAGTGCCGCTGCTGCATTGAGGAGAACCACATCGCGGTACGCGCCTTGTTCGCCGTCAAGCAGCCTGATCAACGCCGCTGCATTATAGGCCGCATCACCACCTTTGATGGCTGAGCACGAATGCCGCTGCAACCCGGCACCCTCTGGCGCGATGATATCATGGCCAAGGTCGAACCCGATCGACATAAACTGGCTCACACCACTGATCGAGATTTCGTCGAGCCCCTCTTCGCCTGACACGATCATCGCCCGTTCGCTGCCAAGCAGACGCATGGCATCGGTATAGGGTGCGATGACGGCCGGGCTGGGAACGCCGACCAGTTGCCGCGAAACGCCTGCAGGGTTAGCAAGTGGGCCGATAAGATTGAAGATCGTCCGCCGCCCCAAGGCCTTACGGATGGGCGCAATCCGGGCGAGTGCCGGATGATGTTTTTGCGCGAACAGAAAGCAGATACCCAGATCAGCAAGCGTTGCCTCGGCTGTTTGCGTCGCTCGGTCTAGGTTTAGCCCCAAAGCCTCTAGCGTGTCAGCGGCACCGGCAAGCGATGACGCTGCGCGGTTGCCGTGTTTGGCCACAGGCACGTCGCACGCCGCCACCACCAGTGCAACGGCAGTGGAGACATTGAGGCTGTGGCTGCCATCCCCACCGGTGCCGCAAACGTCGATAGCGCCGTCAGGTGCTGCAACTCTTATCATCCGCGCGCGCATCGCCGTGGCGGCACCGGCCAGTTCCTCCGCTGTCTCACCCCTGTCCGCGAGCGTGATGAGCGTATCGGCGACATCTGCGTCAGTCATCTGTCCGTCAAGCATTTGCCCGATCAAAGCTTCGGCTTCTCCAAATGAAAGCCCGCTCATATCCGTAGCACCGAGCTGCGCTCCAACGCGGATATGAGACCGAGCCGGTGTCCTTCGCCTTCAAACACGCGGGCAGGCAGCATATAAAACAGATGATCAGCAGGGTAGATGATCACGATCCCGTCATCGGCGGCCCATCGATGCAGTTCGGCCAGCGGGATATTGGCGTTGCCATAACCCGATGTGAAGGCAATCGTCGCATCGTCCCATGAGACTGTTTGATCTCGGCTGAGAGATGGCATTTGCGCAAAGTTTTTCCTGGCGCGCTGCTTTGGCATGGAGAACAAGATAACAACAGCGAACAGCACGCCCAGCCCGGCGTAGATCGCAAATATCTTGCCGAACAGGATCAGCGCCTCGGAAAAAGGCCGCACTTTCATGCCAAAGGCAATCAGGCATACGGCCAGCGATATGATAAAGGTCGCAAATGCGAATTTCGCCGCGCCTTTGCGCACATAGCGGCGGATCGCCAGCCGGTTGCCTGCAATCATATCATCCAGCGTCAACGTAAAGGTAACAGGGGTCACGCCAGTTCCCTCACGTTCATTCCAGCCGCGCGCATGAAATTGGCGAGCATCGCGTGGCCATGTTCCGTCGCGATGCTTTCAGGGTGAAACTGGACGCCGTGAATAGGCAAGGTCACGTGGCGGAACCCCATCACATGGCCATCGTCACTCGTCGCGTTGACGATCAGGTCCGTCGGGATATCCTCGACAATCAGCGAGTGATAGCGCGTTGCCGTAAATGGCGACGGGAGCCCTGCAAACACTCCGCTGCTGTCGTGCGACACTGGCGAGGTTTTGCCGTGCATCAGCCCGCCGCGCACGACCTTGCCACCAAAATGCTGGCCAATGCTTTGGTGGCCAAGACAAACGCCCAGCAACGGTCGCCCTGCATCGACACAAGCCGCGACGAGATCGAGGCTCACCCCGGCCTGCGTCGGCGTGCAGGGGCCCGGCGAAATCAGAAACGCCTCCGCCCCTGAAGACAGCGCCTGCCCAGCGGAAATCGCATCATTGCGCACAACCTCTACCTCAGCCCCAAGCTCCATCAGATAATGGACGAGGTTCCAAGTGAAGCTGTCGTAATTGTCGATGACAAGGATGCTGTTTTTACTCATTGCCCAAACCCTGCTTCGCTTGCCATTTTGATGGCCTCTCGCGCAGCGGCCATCAAGGCTCCAGCTTTAGCTTCGCATTCCGCCTGTTCATAGTCAGGATTACTATCGGCAACGATACCGGCGCCAGCCTGCACATGCATGATGCCATCCTTAACAACAGCGGTTCGCAAAACGATGCAGCTATCCATATTGCCGTCGGGTGAGAAATATCCGACGCCGCCTGCATAAGCACCGCGGGTTTCGGGTTCGAGTTCTGCAATAATCTCGCACGCGCGAACCTTTGGCGCACCGCTCACAGTGCCTGCAGGGAAGCCCGCGAAGAGCGCATCAATTGCGTCTTTGCCCTTGGCCAGTCGCCCGACAACGTTGGAGACAATATGCATCACATGGCTATAAAATTCGACCATATAACTGTCAGTCACCGTCACAGTCCCGCCGTCTGTCACGCGCCCCACATCATTGCGGCCAAGATCAAGCAGCATCAGATGTTCGGCGCGTTCCTTAGGGTCAGCAAGCAGCGAGGCACGGTTCGCCGCGTCTTCCGTCGCTGATTTTCCGCGTGGTCGTGTGCCCGCTATCGGGCGGATCGTCACGTCCCCGTCACGCAGGCGGACGAGAATTTCCGGGCTGGACCCCGTCAGCGCGAAGCCCGGCATATCGAGATGGTAGAGGAAGGGCGATGGGTTGATCCGCCTCAAACTGCGATACAGGCTGAACGGGGATAGCGTGAAGGGCATTGTGAACCGCTGGGCAAGGACGACCTGAAATATATCCCCCGCCGCGATATACTCTTTGGCTTTGAGAGCCATTTGTTGATAGTGGCCCGGCGGAATGACGGGAGTTGGATTTCCCTTGCCAGATAGGTTGGCGTTATTGGAGGAAATTCCACTACGCGTCATTGGCAGCGGCAATGATAGTTTTGCAGCCACATCCTCGATACGCTCGACCGCTCTGGAAATACGAACTGCCGGATTCCCCTCCCCCGGCCACACTGGTGATGCAATGAACAGGCGGTCCGCCAAGCGGTCAAACACAAGGATCACCGTTGGCCGCACAAACAGCATATCCGGCAGGCCAATCGGATTGGCAGTCGGGCGCGGCAGTTTTTCAACCAGGCCAATGGTTTCGTATCCGAAGTAACCGACAAGGCAGGCAAAGGCCGGCGGCAGCCCGTCCGGCATGTCGATCCGGCAGTCACTCACCAGCGCGCGCAGTGACGCCATGGTGCCGATCTGCGTGGACGCAAACGCATCACGGCTGGTCAGCCACTCATAGTTGATTTCCGCCGCGTCACCGTCAGCGCGGAACAGTAAGTCTGGCGCAATTCCGATCAAGCTATAGCGCCCGCGAACTGCGCCGCCCTCCACTGATTCCAGAATGAAATCACCGCGCCCTTCCTCGTAAAGCTTGAGAAATGCGGAGACTGGCGTTTCCGTATCTGCAACGATACTGCGCCATACCAAAGCCGCTTTGCCAGCGGTCAGTTGGTTAAGAGCCTGGCCGTCATCGCCGCCCGTCACAGAACATCACCAATCAACGCCCTGCTGTTCCACTGAGCAGTGCTTTTTTAACCTGATTGATGGCCGATTGATCGCGCTGGATTTCCAGATCAGCCTTCATGGCCGTCAGCAGTTGCTGCGTATATTCGTCACCAATGATCCGCGATAGTTCGCCTTCTGTCGCAGCAAGAATATCCGGCCGCGCCTTGGCATCCCCTGCCTCCAGCCGCTCTAGCGCGATAATCGCATAGCCTTTGCCGTCCGGCGCTTCAATCGCCCGCGCTTTTCCGCGTGAAAGATCAAACAGCGCCTTCAGCGGAGCCGGGGCCTTATCCCCTGCCTGCGCCATATCGAGCCGCTGGCCAGTGATGGGAACAACGCTGGCAAGCCCAGCCGCCTTTACCGCCTCAGCAAATTTGGTGCCTGCGTTCACTTTGGCAACCAGATCATTGGCAACTTTACGCGCGGCACGGGCTGCGCGGTCGGTCTGCGCGTCCGCCGCAACTTGGTCACGAATCTGCGCCAATGGCTTGGGGGCTGCTGGAATGATGCGATCAAGCTTGACCACGGCATCGCGTTCTCCCGGCATAATCACCACCACCGATGCGTCATCATCCTGTTCCGACTGAAACGCGTCTTTCATAATCGCGGGCAGATCAGCTGACGGTTTGAACGCCCGGTCGCCCGGCGCAATGCCGCTTTGGGTGACAGCAGGTGTCGTGGCCACGGTGAGCCCTTCGGCCTTCACCACATCCTCAAAAGTCGCGCCGTCAGCAATACTATCCTCAATGCGCACGATCATGTCGGCCAGCGCCTCTTCAACTTTGCGCTTGGTCAGTGCAGGCTCAATTTCTGATCGCACTTGCGCCAGCGATTTGCCTGCAATTGATGCAACACTGTCCACCCGAATGACATGCCAGCCAAGCCCTGATTTCTGTGGTTCCGTCACAGCGCCTTTTGCTGCGCTGAATGCCGCGTCTGCAGCGGCAGCAGAGGCAAGCCCAGCGAAAGCTTTTTTATCTTGCGGGTCTAGCGTCGTCGCTTCCAGCCCTGCCGCCTTGGCCGCATCCGTGATAGAGGAACCGCCGCGCACTTTGCCCGTCAACGCTTTTGCCGTGGCCTCTGTGGGCACGATAACCTGAGTTAATATGCGCTTCTCACTGGCGGCATATTTCGCAGCGTCTTTCTTATACGCTGCATCAATATCAGCATCAGTGGCGGCAACTTTGCCTGCAAACTGGCTGCGATCAAACAACGCGTAACGGGCCACTCGCGTTTCAGGCACAGTGTAGCGCGCAAGATTGCGATCATAAAATGTTTTGATTTCCGCGTCCGTGGGCGCTGCGCCCGTATAGCGCGATGTCTCAACAAAGCTTGCCCCGCCGAACCGGCGTTCAAGCATCAACGATGCGTAGGGGATCAGCACTTCTTTGGGCGCACGGGACGCACCCGATGACGCTGCGACCAATTGGTCCGCAATCATGCTGGCCTTTACGTCAAGCCGGTGGTCAGCCTCTGACAGTCGCCTATCACCGATGACCCGCAGATAGGCATCGCGGTTGAATTTGCCAGTGACGCCGTAAAAGGCGCTGGTCTTGGCAATATCACTATCGATCAGCCTTTCGCTGATCACCATGCCGTGCTTTTGCGCAAAAGCAATGATTGTGCGGCTGTTGATCAAACGGTCAATCGTTCCGTCGATTCCGCCCTGCGCGTCAAATTCGGCAATGGTCAGGCCAGGGCGCTGTTGGCGAGCCGTTTCAAATTCAGCTTGAACCCGGTTGATCACATCCTGACTGGTCACTTCCTGGCTGCCAATTTTCGCAACGCGAGACGAACCGCCGGACGCTGCGCCCAGCCCGCCTTTGCCGGAACTGAAATCACCTAGCATGAACGCCAACAAAATCAGCCCGAACAGTGCAAGCACCAACCAGGACGTCAGATATTTACGAATAAAGCCAATCATGCAGGGCTGCTTCCGGGTTGATGGTTGTTCTGCGGCCCGCCATAGGGCGGTGAACCTGATGCATCAAGAACGGAAAGGACACACCCAACCATGGCACTCCGCAAGCTGATCGCCGGCAACTGGAAAATGAACGCTGCTATGGCGGAAATGGATGCCATCAGCCGCGCTGCTGCCGCGCACGGGGACGTAGATGTTGCTGTCTGTGCGCCTGCCACACTGATCAGTGCCACTATGCGCCCGTCGATCCGGGTTGGCGCACAAGACTGCCACTGGAACGCCTATGGCGCACACACCGGCTGCCTGTCAGTTGCGATGCTAGCGGATGCTGGCGCAACGATGGTCATTGTCGGCCATAGTGAACGCCGCGCCGATAATCATGAAACCAGCGAGGAAGTGCGGATGAAGGCCCAAGCCGCTGTTGCTGGCGGACTGACTGCCATTATCTGCGTCGGAGAAACTGAGGCGGAACGCGATGCAGGCCAAGCGGTCGCTGTCGTCACCACTCAACTTGCGGCTTCTCTGCCGCCAGCCAGCACCGGCGCAAGCACCGTGATCGCTTACGAACCCGTCTGGGCAATAGGCACAGGTCGCACGCCTTTGGCAGCCGACGTCGCCGAAATGCATGCCGCCGTTCGCGCAGAACTGGTCCGCCTGCTGGGGCCAGAAGGCACGCAACTCCGCATCCTCTACGGCGGATCAGTCAAGCCCTCAAACGCGTCGGAATTGCTGGCCATCCCCGACGTCGACGGCGCGCTGGTGGGCGGTGCAAGCCTGAAGGCTGCAGACTTTGTGCCGATCATCGAGGCGGCAACGCCGGCGTTTCCCAGTGGATACTAACCATAACATAAGATGACCGAGACCCGTGCTAATACGTGGAACTATGTCACCTTGACTTGTGTTGCCATCTGAAATTCTATGGGGATGCTCCGTGAACAGCTTTGAAAGGCTTGCAACATAAATGTCACAAATGCCTGCCAGACGACGTGTGCATAGGGGCAAAATGTTCGTGGCATCGAATAAGTTTCGTGAGAATATCGGCAAAAATGACGTCACGTCGCGCTATTTCAACCGGGAATTGTCTTGGCTGAAATTCAACTTGCGTGTGCTGGAAGAGGCGCAGAATCCAGCCCATCCGCTGCTTGAGCGGCTGCGTTTCCTCTCTATCTCCGGCAGTAACCTTGATGAGTTTTTCATGGTGCGCGTCGCGGGGCTGCGCGGGCAGCAAATGCGCCGGATTGAAGAATTATCGATGGACGGGCTAACCGTTACTGAACAACTTGACGCCATCACGCGCGCGACCAACACGCTGATGCTGGGACAACAGCGACTGTGGACGAAATTGCGGCGTCAATTGTCAACACAAGGGCTGAAGGTCGTCTGCCCAGCCACCATCGGCAAAGTCGCGATGGCGCAGATGAAGGCCTATTTCCTGTCCGAAGTCCTCCCCGTCCTCACCCCGCAAGCGTTGGACCCGGCCCACCCCTTTCCCTTCATCCCCAACCAGGGCCTCAGTCTGATCCTCGAAATGCGGCGGGATAGTGACGGCGAAATTGTGCGCCAGCTGATCATGATCCCATCAAAGCTGCCGCGTTTCGTGCGGGTTCCCGGCGTCGGTAGCCGATTTTTGGTGCTCGAAGTGCTCATCCGCCAGTTTGTCGAGGCGCTCTTCCCAAACCATAGCCTTGTCGCGTCCGGCGTATTTCGCGTCATTCGTGACAGCGACATAGAAGTGGAGGAGGAGGCGGAAGATCTGGTCCGCTATTTCCGCACGGCCATCAAACGCCGCCGCCGGGGCCGCGTCATTCGCCTGAAATTTGAAAAGGACTTGCCGCAATCCTTGCAGAACTTGGTGCGCGGGGAATTGGGCGGCGATGAAACAATCATCGTTGAGCGCGCAGGATTTCTGGGCATTGCAGACCTGGGCCAGTTGGTTGACGAAGATTTGCCTGCGCTAAAATTCCCGGCGTTCAGCCCGCGCTTTCCCGAACGGATCCGCGAACATGACGGCGATTGTTTCGCTGCGATCCGGCAGAAAGACATCATCGTCCACCACCCCTATGAGAGTTTTGACGTTGTTCTGGCCTTTCTGGAACAGGCCGCGGCTGACCCCAACGTGGTGGCGATCAAGCAGACGCTTTACCGTGCAGGCAAGCAATCCGCCGTTATCCGCGCGCTGTGTGAAGCAGCGGAGGCCGGGAAGTCCGTTACGGCTGTTGTCGAGCTCAAGGCCCGTTTTGATGAAGAGCAAAACCTGCTTTGGGCTTCACAGCTTGAAAATGCAGGCGTTCAGGTGATCTACGGTTTCGTTGATATGAAAACCCACGCCAAAATATCAATGGTGGTGCGCCGCGAAGGCAGCAAGCTGCGGACTTACTGCCATTTTGGCACTGGCAACTATCATCCCGTCACGGCCAAAATTTATACAGACCTGAGCTATTTTACCGCCAATCCTGATATTGGCCGCGATGCGTCCCAGATATTCAACTATGTCACCGGCTATATCGAGCCGCAGGATCTGAAGGTCCTGTCGATGAGCCCGCTTGGTCTGCGCGATAAAATCATCGCACTGATCGACGATGAAATGGCGAATGCTGCTGCTGGACGCCCTGCGGCGTTGTGGTGCAAAGTCAACTCGCTTGTAGATAAGCAGATCATCGATAAGCTCTATGAAGCAAGCGAAGCCGGTGTTGAAATTGATCTGATTGTGCGCGGCATTTGCTGCCTGCGCCCTGGTGTTCCCGGCCTGTCCAGCCGCATCCGCGTCAAATCAGTCATTGGACGGTTTCTGGAACATAGCCGCATCTGGGCGTTCGGTAACGGCGCGGCGCTGCCTAATTTAGGCGCGAAAGTCTATATGTCGTCAGCGGATTGGATGCAGCGCAATTTTGATCGCCGCGTGGAATATATGCTGCCAATTGCCACCCCAACCGTTCATGATCAGATCCTGGATCAGGTGATGGTTGCAAACCTGCTCGACAATGAGCAAAGCTGGACGCTGAAAAGCGACGGACGTTATGAAAGGGTGAAAGTGGGCGAAAAACCGTTTAATCTCCATCACTATTTCATGACCAATCCGTCACTTTCAGGACGTGGAGAGGCTTTGGCGGACGGGAACGATGTGCCTCGGCTAAGCCTCACCCGCAAACGATGATTGGCCGTAAACGGGCCGTCATCGACATCGGTTCCAACGCGATCCGGTTCGTGACTTATGGGGGCTCTGTGCGGGCACCCCTGCCGCTATACAATGAAAAATCGCCTGTTTCGCTCGGCAAGTCTGTGATGAAGCATGGCCGCATCAATGATGAGGCGATGGCCCAAGCACTCGCAGCGCTCACTCGCTTCAGCGCGCTTGCGGCCATGATGGATGTTGAGGCTGTGCGCATTGTGGCAACAGCGGCGGTGCGCGACGCATCCAACGGCGCAGACCTTATCCGCCTTGCCAAAGAACGCGGCATCGCTGTTGAAATGCTCAGTGGAGACAAGGAAGCTCTGGCCGCTGGTCTGGGTGTGCTTGGTGATTTGCCGTGGGCAGAGGGCATTGTTGCGGATTTAGGGGGCGGCAGCCTGGAACTGGTCCGTGTTTCAGGCGGCGCATTGGGGGACCGGTTTTCCCTTCCGCTCGGCACAATGCGCATCAAAGGCAAGGATGACCTGCTCCAAGTGCTGGAAACTGCCCTGCTCATGCACCCAGAATTTGGCACGCTTGCGGGGCATACACTTTATCTGGTCGGCGGCGCATGGCGGGCGATGGGGCGGTTCGAACAATATCTGACCGATTATCCGCTTTCTATCCTCGCCAATTTTTCCATCGATCCGGCCCGGCTTGACACAATCGTTGGTGAATCCGCTGACCTAGAGGCCCTCAAAGCGCTGAAGCTCATTCCGCAACCGCGCGCTGAAACGCTGCACGACGCAGCACGGCTAGCGCAGGCGCTGGCGACTTTGTTTCGGCCAGAAACGATTATCGCAAGTGCACAGGGCATTCGCGAAGGCCTGCTATTCGACAGCCTCACCCTTGCCGAACGCCGCGAAGACCCGCTGATCGCGTGCGCGCGCCATGAAGGGCAGCGACAGGCGCGCACGCTGTTCAACGGCGATGTGCTGAACGACTGGATCAGCCCTTTGTTTTCGGGCGAGGATGCCATGACCAGACGGTTGCGCCATGCGGCTTGTCTGCTGGCGGACAGCGCGTGGTCAATCCATCCAGATTACCGCGCGATCCACTCCCGTGATTACGCGATGCACGGCAGCTGGCCCGGCATCAACGGCGCGGACCGCATGATGATCGCCCGCGCCCTTTATGCCGCTCACGGCAGCAAAGGCGGCGATTGGCCCGATCATCCGCTGCTCAGCGGCGATGATGAGCGCTGTGAACTTGCAAGGAAATGGGGCCTCGCCATTCGGTTGGGGATGCGTGTTGATGGCGGCACGACACAAATGTTGATGAACAGCATGTTAGCGGTGGAAGGCGATAAGCTTTGCCTGCGTATTGCCGAACAGGTGGCCTGCGATGCCGTCGCGCGGCGTTTGAAATCGCTGGCGGCGGCAGTGGGGCTGGAGCCGAAAGTGGACATAACGCGGCAGGGTTAGCGACGGATCACTTAGGAGAGAGCCGTCGTTGCGAGGAGCGCAGCGACGTGGCAATCCAGAATGTCTTCCGCTGCACTGGATTGCCGCGCTTCGCTCGCAATGACGACGAGTGCTGCTTAAAGTCATCACTGTCTGGCACAGTATCCTACTTGTTCAGGCGCAGAACCCGCATGACTTCTTTCCAAGGCACAAGCTTAAAATTTTGAGTGTCCGGCGCGTTGTCGCCGTCCTGCGCCACAAACAGCCCCTTTGGAAACTGAGGCCCGAAATCACCAGTGATCAGATCAATGCCATCGGTTTCCTGCGTGCCGTCGATGGCGCCATCATCAATACGGAATCTGCCAACATATTTGACCTTAGGCAGTTTATAGACGGCATAAGCATTGTCGCCTTGGCTTGATACGATCAGATAGCCGCCCGTTCGCCCGCGTGGATCAAGGGCCAGCCCTTCGGCATCAATGACAAGCCGCTGACCGTCAGCCTTTGGCAAAGCAATCGCCGCAGTCGAACCATCTGGTTCTGCATCAAAGCGCCACAGCCCGACATCTTCTTCCGCCACATAAAGCATTCCCGTGCGGTCATCGACGACGCAGCCTTCGGACTGTGTGCCCAGTTTCATGCTGCGCACCCGCGTCGCGGTTGGCACAGGTCCGCCTAAATCAAAGGCCATCTGATCAATGCGGCCATCCTTCTGCACGACAAAGCCGAACAGTGCCTGATCCCGCTTCCGCTGCCACAGGCACATGCCGTAAGCTTCTCCGGGGCCAACAGGAATTGAGGCCAACGGAATAAGCGCTTTTGCAGCCGAATCTAGCCGAAACAGCGCCATTTTGGCACTGGCCTCATCCTGCCGGTCACTGGCTGCGACCAATATGCCCAACGCGCCGCCAATCATCACTCCGTCCCGCAGATCGACATTGTTGAGCCGAGGCGACGGCGTGAAGCCAAGCGCGCGACCGGACAGATCATAGACATGAAGGCCCGCCCGTTTGTCCGTCGCGACGATCAGGCTTGACGCGGGGTCCGCTGCGTTACGCCAGATCGCCGGGTCATCCGCGGCATCATCGAGAGTGCCAACGGGCTGCGTCTCAACTGCTGCTGTGACTGTCTTGGTTTCAACTGATTTCGTCGCCGCAACAAGGCTGAGCCCAGCCAAGGCAATGACGATCCACATCAGAATGTTACTCTCACGCCGCCGGTATAACGCCTGCCAAAGCGTTCCCATTCAATCGTCCGCGCGCTGACACCGGAATAGCGGCGGCCTGCGCCGTTGAGCAGATTTGAGGCATCGAAATAAACCTCAAAGCCTTTGGTAAATTCATAGCGCGCCGAAAAATCCAGCTCATCGTCAGCGGCCCAATAAACATCGCCTGCGTCGATAAGCGTATCGGCAATCGCATCCACCCATTTCGACCGCTTCTGATATTGCAGGCGAAGCGACACACCGTATTTCTCATAATAGCCGCCGACATTCAAAACCACATCCGACGCGCCGGGCAAGCGGACTTTGCGCGGGCCAGTCGCACCATCGAACAGCGGCTTGTTAATGCTGCTTTTGTTGAGTGTGACGTTGGCTGACAAGCCGAAGCCACCCATCCAATCTGGCAGGCCAAGGTCTTGGGTATATGGCTCCAGCTGCATCTGCGCGGCAGCCTCCATACCGTAAAGATACCCGCTGCCGCCGTTGACGATGCCGCTGAACGTATAGCCAGACCGATCGACCCCGTTCGAATCAAGCGCGTTTGACCCGAACGTCCGGCGAGAATTGAACAGGGCATCCTCAACACGCTTGTAAAAGGCGCCAACCATCAGATAGCCCTGCGGTTTCACATACCATTCAAAATAGGCGTCAACGCCGTAAGCACGCTCTGGCTTTATAGACGGGTTTCCTCCTGAAATGGCCAGGTTGGCATCATTAACTGTTACATTAGGGCGCAGCTGGTCATAGTCGGCACGCGCGGCGCCACTGGTCAATCCGATGCGCAGTTTCTTGTCGTCCGCCACGTCAAAATTGAGATGCAGGCTTGGAAATACAAGAGTCTGGCTGCTTTCGGCTTTAACGGGAGTGAAAACTCGCGCCACATTGGCGAAGGCCTGCCCTTGGTTTTTAACATGCTCAACACGCACGCCGCCAACAAAACTGCCCCAGTCAAATTTGCTATTGGCCATCAGATAAGCGGAATAGACTTGTTCGCGCACATTGTAGAAATTATCGTTGATTGGCGTGAATGATCCTACGTCTTGCGCACGTTCCAGATAATCTCGCGCCGCATCCTCACTAAAGTAACGGAACGTGTAGCCCAGCGGTATTTTCCCCTTGAAAGGAATGTCGAGCGAAAAGCCCGGGTAAGTCGTGCCAATTCCCGCTGCCGTAAATTGCGCCGCCGTGTTGAGCAGCAGTTCGTTCTCATTGGCTTGCTTGGTCCGCTGATCAATTTGCACACCCAGCCGAACGCTGCCTTCACCGCCAAACAGGCTCAGCTGGCGGGATATTTCCGCCTTAACAGTATAAGCCTTTGTTACGTCAACTGCATCGAGCGAACGAAATGACGTAAGCGGTTTGGCAAATGTATCAATTGCAGTCACGGGCGTTCCAGCCTGGAACGTGCCGTTCGCGTTCGCAACTGTGGTGAACAGGGCCACGCGCGCTGATTGAGGATCGGTTAGATCATAGGCAACAGTCGGGCGCAGATTGCGCGTCGACGGGCTATCCCAGCGCGCTTCACCTACGACTGACCGATCATCGACAGAGCGCGTGAAATTGCCGGCCCATTTGAATTTCCATGCGTCACCAAATTTATGATCGCCGCTGATCGTGTTGGTGAAAACCGATTGGCGGAAAGCCCTCAGCGTCGACCGCTGGTTGATGTCCACACCATAGACTGTGCCTTTGAACGGTGTGTTACCAATGCAAACGTCAGCGTAACCCGCGGTGCGCGGCGTTGGATTTACATCAGTCGCACAAGCCGTGTTCGCGTTGCTGAGGTCACGCTCGCGGTCATCAAGGTCAAAGATGTAATTGTCCCGCGCCTCATCATCGGTGAAAATTGTGTAGAGTGAGCGGATCGAAATCTGGTTGTCAGCATCTGGCCTGAAATCAAACCGGCCTGATACTGAATAGTTTTTGCGGGTGAGGCGGTAGAGCTTGTTTTCTGTCTCGCGCGCCCAAAACCGGTCAGCAAAGCCCGGGCGCTGGTCCGCAGGGACTTGTTCCCAGTCCGTTTCAAAATTGTCGGTGATCATGTTGCGTTCGTAATAGCTGCCCGACAATAGCACGCCGATTTCGCCCATCCGCGTATCGAAAACGTTGGAAATGACGGCAGACCCCTCATATTCCTTTCGCTTACCCAATTCGACAAATCCGCCCCCCAGTTTGGCCGCCAGTCGGAAACCCTTATAGTCAAAGGGCGACCGGGTGATGACATTCACATTGCCCGAAATCGTCTCGCCCGGCATGTCAGGCGTCACTGCTTTTGCCACGATGATCTGCGACGCGAGTGCAGACGGAATGCTATCGTAACGCGAGTCCCGCCCTTCCGGGCTGACGATATTGATCCCGTCAAATGAGAGTGTCGTCCACGTTTTGGGTGCGCCGCGAAGATTGATGTAGCGTGCCTGGCCTTGATCGCGTTCGACACTGACTCCGGGAAGGCGCGATGCGGCTTGTGCGATATTTTGATCGGGCAACCGGCCTACAGCATCTGCTGCTGCGACACTCACGAGCGAGTCTGACGCTTTCTGTATCGCCAGCGCCGCAGCCTCTGATTCCGCAATGGGTCGCGACCCTGTGACGACAATGGTATTTTCGCCGGAGTCTGTTTCAGCCTCTGATGGCGCATCCTGCGCACTAACAATCGTTGGAACCCCAAGCGCCAGAATAGAAGCGCTGAACAGCAGTGCAGTGCCATCAAGCCGTTTGAACTTTGCGAATGTCATAGATTAGCCCCATTGAATCAGCGTGAGTCGATGGGGTCGAACTAATGTCGCGATGTGACCAACGCGGGTCAATCCAATGACAATCATGTGACTGGCCCCTAAGGGACAGAATTTCGTTTTTGGAAGATTGGCGCGCCCGGAACGATTCGAACGTCCGGCCCTCAGATTCGTAGTCTGATGCTCTATCCAGCTGAGCTACGGGCGCGCATTAGGATTTTGATAGGCGGCAAGCCCCGAAAACGCAACCCCGTTGCGCCGGTAAAATCATTGCCCTAGTGACTGGTGGATGAAAACCGCTTCGCACCGCACATTCGCTGTCCTTGCACTATCACTGTTTGCGGCAGGCTGTTCAGCGCAGGGGAATTTCCCTTCGCTAGCCCCGCGCGCCATTGAACTCCGCACCAATCAACCCGCCGGTCCTGCGCCAGCGCCGCCTGCTCTGCCATCAAACCCTCAGCTGCTGGCCCGCACTGACGAGGCGTTGAGATTGGCACAGGCCAGTATGTCAGCATTTGACGCGGCTTTATCGTCTGCAAAAAGTGCTGCACGGGAAAGCGACGGCACACGCGGCAGCGAACGCTGGGTTGCGGCTCAGATGGCCTTATCTGCACTAGAGCGGACCCGCGCGCCAGCCGCAACGGCTATGGCCGATCTGGACGATGCCCGCAGGATTTTGCTGATGGGCAGCGCTTCAGCTGACGTGGCGGCGGTCGAAGCGGCTTGGGCCAAGGTTCAGGATATCTATCAAAGCCAAATGGAAGCCAGCCAGGCCGTCGCTATGACGGTTAATCGCCGCTGAGGGCGGCTTTGTGCATTTGGCCATTGTGAACATAATGGGCCACGCCCATTTTGTTGGCAGTTGACCAGTTTGCATCCAGATCACGCATATATCTGGCTGGTCGTCCGCCCCACATCTGGCCCGTCTCAATACGTTTTCCGGGCGTCAGCATCGCTCCAGCGGCAAGCATCGCTTCATCTTCGATCACGCAGCCATCCATCACAATTGATCCCAGCCCCACCAACGCATTGACGCCGATGGTGCAGCCGTGGAGCATGGCCATATGCCCGATCAGAGACCCGTCGGCGATGATCGTCGGACAGCCGGTGAGACCGCCTTTATCGGAGTCGCAGTGGATCACAGTGCCATCCTGCACATTGGCCCGCGCGCCGATGTGAATGAAATTGACATCAGCTCTGATCACGCAGTTGTACCAGATGCTCGCCTCTGCCCCGATTTCGACATCACCCATGATCCGGCACCCTGGCGCAATGAAGGCACTTGGATGGATGACAGGCGTTTTGCCGTTCAGGGTGATGATGCTGATGTCGTTCACTGGCTGGCTTTCCACATTTTGCGGTCAATGCTGTACGTGATGTGGCGTTTCAAAGGACTTCCGTTGGGAACCTGCGGATGATCAAAATCCATATCATGATGCCGCATCATGCCAATCCGTTCCATCAGCCCCCATGATCGTTGGTTTGCTGGCACAGTGATGGCCCAGATCCGATCAGACTTTATATTGTGAAACCCCCAGTTGAGGGATGCTGTGGCTGCTTCCGTCGCATAGCCCTGCCCCCAGTGTGCGGAGCCCAAACGCCAGCCAATATCAGGCAACCCGGGCTTTGGCGTTCCGACAGTTCCCGGCTGCATCCCGCAAAAGCCCAGCAACGCGCCGTCAACTTTGGCTCGCATCGCCCAATAGCAATAGCCGCGTTCATCCTGATACTGTTGCTGTGTGTTTACAGCGTCGCGCGCGCTCGCCTCATCCTGCAATGGCCCGATATATTCCATGACTTTGGGGTCGCGACCAATCGCCATCAACGCCGCCACATCGCTGTCTTGCCATTCGGTCAAAATCAAACGCTCAGTCTCAAGAGTAAACTCAGCCACCAAGCAGCCTCGCCGCATGGACTGCGTGATAAGTGAGAACGCCGGAACAGCCCGCGCGCTTGAAGCTCATCAAAGTTTCCAGAACCAGCCGGTCACGGTCCCCCGCACCTGCTGCCACTGCAGCTTCGATCATCGCATATTCCCCCGACACTTGATAAGCAAAAACAGGCACTTGAAACTGTTCCTTCACGCGGCGAATGATATCAAGATAGGGTAAGCCAGGCTTGACCATCACGCTGTCTGCGCCTTCGGCCAAATCCATCGCGACTTCGCGCAAGGCTTCTTCGGCATTGGCCGGATCCATTTGATAGGTTTTCTTATCCCCTTTCAGCAGCCCTGCTGCGCCCACAGCATCACGGAATGGCCCGTAAAAGGCGCTGGCATATTTGGCGGCGTAAGACATGATCTGCACGTTAACATGCCCTGCGCCTTCCAAAGCACCGCGAATGGCCCCAATGCGCCCATCCATCATATCCGACGGGGCAATAACATCAGCCCCAGCTGCTGCTTGGTTCAAGGCCTGCTGAACAAGCACGTCAACTGTGGCGTCGTTCAGGACATATCCGCGCTCGTCGACGATTCCGTCATGCCCGTGCGCAGTATAGGGATCGAGCGCGACATCCGTCAGAATGCCAATATCCGGCACTGCGTCTTTGATCGCTCGGGTCGCGCGGCACATCAGATTGTCAGGGTTCTGGGCCTCCCTGCCATCATCTGTGCGCAGGGCACCCGGCGTGTTGGGGAATAGCGCAATACACGGGATTCCGGCTGCCCTCGCCTCTCGCGCACGGTCGACAATCTGCGCGACTGACCAGCGTGATACACCGGGCAGGGACGCTATCGGCTCCTCCGCGTCGCCAGCCGTTATGAACAGCGGCCAGATCAGATCCGCTGGCGTCAAGACAGTTTCGGCATGAAGCGCGCGGCTCCACGCTGTGGCACGGATGCGGCGAAGGCGTGTGGCTGGATAATTAGGCGTCGTCATTCCCTTTCCCTAGACCAGCCAAGCAGATGACGCCAAACTTCTCTTCTCCCAGGCAAAATTAGGGCGATCTTAGCGGTTTGGCGTTAGATGCATATGTCATGCTTGCGGAGCTTGAACACAGCAGTGGCCAAACCAACACGGCCACGGTGCGCATTTTGCGCGCTGAGCTGTCGTGCCTGCCAAATGCTGCAGAATGGGGCGCACTTGCCGAAAGCGCTGGTGAACCAAACCCGTTTTTCGAAAGCTGGTTCTTCGCTCCCGCACTCACCCACTTATCTGACGGTCGCGCCATCTGGATCGCAGAATATCGGGAGGCAGGCGACTTGCGGGGCCTGTTCCCCATGGCCGTCCGCGATATGTATGGCCGTTCGCCTGTGCGTCACGTTGGCAATTGGGCGCATTACCAATGCTTCATTGGCAACCCGCTGATCACTGCGGGGTCTGAAACCGCGTTCTGGCAGCATCTTTTGCTGGCCCTTGATAAGGCGGATTGGGCCACTGGTTTTTTGAGCGTGGCAGGCCTTGAAGAAAATGGTCCTGCCCATCACGGCCTGTCCGAAGCCGCAAAGCGCCTTGGCCGCCCCTGCCCTGTGGTGCACCATCGGGAACGGGCGATCCTGAGATCTAGCCTTGATAGTGCGGCGTATCTCGACGCTCACACGCGCCCCAAAAAGCGCAAGGAATGGCGGCGGTTAAGCAATCGCCTGGCGGAAATGGGGGACGTATCCTTTGCGACACTCACACAAAGCGAGGATTTGGAAGCCTGGTGCGATGATTTCCTGACGCTTGAAGCAGCCGGTTGGAAGGGAAAAGATGGCGCGGCCCTGGGCAATCACGCGGCCACGCGCCGCTTTTTCCTGGAAAGCATCAATAGCGCATTTTATGCTGGAAAGCTTGATTTTCAGCGCCTCACTCTGAATGGCCGCCCCATCGCGATGCTGATTAACTTCATCACGCCACCGGGCAGCTGGTCATTCAAGATTGCTTATGACGAAACCCTCGCCCGCTTTTCGCCCGGCGTCATGATCGAACTCCGCAACCTTGAGCGCACGCTCGGCAATACGGCCATTGACTGGATGGATAGCTGCGCAGTTGAAAATCATCCCATGATCGACAGCATCTGGGCGCAGCGGCGCAGCATCGTGCAAGTGAGCGTTCCGCTAACAGGGGTGCGGCGCTTGGCAACATATCACCTGTGTCGCGCCGCTGAGACCGCTGCTGCCGCCCTAAAATCGGTGCTGAAATCAACTCGCCATGCTTGAGACCATTTTTACGCCTGATGCCCATGTTGCGCTGAACACGGCCTATCCTGAGGACCACGTAAAACTGACGCACCGGCTGACTGATCACGCGTTGCTCTCACTCAACGCGCTTGTCGCGCTCGCGAGTAGCCTGCCAGAAACCAGTGTCGAATATAATCCGGGGAACTTACCGATTGGCATTGCGCCGGAAGACGTCCCCTCTCCGCGCCTCAGCATCGCCGACACGATCCGGTCGATTGAGGATAATGGATCGTGGATGGTGATCAAACGGATTGAACAGCATCCCGACTATGCCGCGCTGCTGGAGAATACGCTGGCCGAAATTGAGCCGCTTGTGCGACAGCGCACGGGCGGAATGCTTGGCACGGAAGGCTTTATTTTCGTTTCCTCCCCCGGGTCAGTCACGCCGTTCCACTTTGACCCGGAACATAATATCCTGCTTCAAGTGCGCGGGAACAAGGTGATGACCGTTTTCCCCCATGATGATGAGGAGATTGTGAAGCCAGAGGCGCACGAAGCGTTCCACCTCGGCCAGCACCACCGCAATCAACCCTGGAGCGATGATTTCGCTGCAAAGGGCAATGCAGTCACCCTGAACCCCGGAGAGGCCATCTACGTGCCTGTAAAGGCGCCTCACTGGGTGAAGAACGGCGCTGAGGTCTCCATTTCCCTTTCAATCACATGGCGATCAGAATGGAGCTATGAGGAAGCCGACGCGCGGGGGTTCAATCATCTTATGCGGCGGGCTGGGCTGCGGCCAGCACGGCCACTGCGCTATCCAAAAGAGAATAAGGCAAAGTCGCTTGTTTACCGCGCAGTGCGGCGGTTGGGGCTGTCGGGGTAATCACACTGCCGCTAGCGGTGCTCCGGGCCTGACCCGGAGCCCAGAGGGGACATTTCGAAGGCTAGGACTCCTGGACTCCGGGTCAAGCCCGGAGCACAGCGAGCTCACCTAACCCAGCCGCATCAAAGCGGCTTGCAGGCGCCCCACTTCCGCCGCTTTTTCTGCATGGTCCGCGCGCGCCTTCTCAACGGCTTCAGGCTTGGCCTTTTCCATGAAAGCGGGGTTGTTGAGGCGGGCGGCAACGGAATCACGTTCCTTGGATATGGCAGTGATTCCAGCGGTAAGGCGGGTGCGTTCTGCTTTAAGATCAATGGTTCCTTCGAGGGAGACAATCAGCGTCGCACCGGGAACCGCAATTCGAAGTCCGCTGGTATCAACAGCGCCGTCAAAGGGAGTGATTTCAATTCGCCCTACCCTTTCAAACATTGACTGCGCCTCGGGAAGTAAATCCCAAAACGGGGGAGTTGCATCCGTCAAGGAGGCGGTCAGCCGCTGCCCCGGTGAAATGCCAACCTCATTTCGGGCCGAACGCACGGCGACAATCGTTTTGATAATCCAGTCAAAATAAGCCTTGGCATCAACAGCTTCATTGCCGACACTAAAGAGGATTGGGTTAGCGGGAGCACCCGGCTCAGGCCACTTTGCATGGATGATCAGATTGCCACCACGGTCGCCCATCGCGGCCCAGAGCTCTTCGGTAATGAACGGCATGAAGGGGTGAAGCATGACCAATATCTGGTCAAACACCCAGCCCGCGACAAGTTTGGACTCCGGGTCCATGTCCTGCTTTTCACCGTCCAAGAAGCTAGGCTTGATCAGTTCCAGATACCAGTCACAAAATGTGCCCCAGGCGAAATGATAGATGCAATCTGCCATACCGTCGAAGCGATATTCGGCGAAGGCTTTGTTGAGTTTGGCCAGCGTCTCCACAACCTCGCCAATGATCCAGCGATTGACGGCGAGTTCCGCTGCCGGGGCCGCGACGGATGTGGACGCACCAATGCCATTGGCTTGGCAGAACCGCGCCGCGTTCCAAAGCTTGGTGGCGAAGTTGCGGTAGCCTTCGACGCGGCTTTCATCCATTTTAATGTCGCGGCCTTGGCTTTCCATCGCTGCCATGAAGAACCGGAGCGCGTCCGTGCCGTATTTGTCCATCAGGATCAGCGGATCAACGGCATTGCCCTTTGATTTGGACATTTTCGAGCCATCCGCCGCACGGACAAGACCGTGGAGATACATGGTTTTGAAAGGAGGAGCCTCCATGAAGTGCAGCCCCTGCATTGCCATGCGAGCGTTCCAGAAAAACAGGATGTCGAACCCGGAAACAAGCACATCGCCGGGGTAGTGGCGGGACAGTAAATCCTCCCCATCGATCCTGAGCTTGTCGAAGGACGATGGGGAGGGGGACCGTGCCGAAGGCATGGTGGAGGGGCTTATCTCAGAGCCAGCCCCTCCGTCATCGCTTCGCGCTGCCACCTCACCATCGCAAAGCGATGGGGAGAATTTCTCCGGCCAGCCCAAGGTGGCGAAGGGCCAAAGTGCTGAGGAAAACCATGTGTCTAGGACGTCTGGGTCTCGGCTCAAAACAATTCCATCGCCGACTAACTTCTGAGCACTG
>JANPCO010000040.1:0-2971 GCA_031430995.1 Sphingomonadales bacterium
GGCGTAAGTCAGGGCCAGCGCTGTTCCCAAGGTTGTCCGCCGCCCCATGCCCGAAGAGGCTGCCGCCCCGGAAATGGCGCAAAGTTGCCCGACGCTGAGCTTTTCAGCTGAGCTATTCCAGTCATGCACAATCGCCGTGCTATCAATGGAAATACCTTCGGGTCCAACGGTGAAGCGGCGCCCTTTGCGGTCACGCTCAACAATTTTATTGTCACTGCGCGTTTCGTTCAGGGTCAAATTGATCAAATGACAGGCGATCGGCAGGTCTGCCTGCTGATACACATCCGATGCGATATGATCTTTTTCATCCCCATCCGTCAGACCTTTTTTCGATTGAAGGCGGTGGTGGTTCGTTGCCCCAATATAGGCCCGCGTCAGGCGTGAAGAATAAAGTGGATGGAGCGACGCGAGATTGATGAAGCCATCCGAAATTCCCGTCATGAAAAACAAGATGAGGATTGTGATCAAGAAAATCGTCCACGTCCCGTCGAACGGTTGACTGGCCCAGGCGGCTCCGGTCCAGAGCGCCATGTGGACAATGATATCAACGCCAACGGCCAGCATCCCAAACATGAACACTCCAATGATCAGCGCCACCAGCGCAATGTTTGACGTCAGTTTCCTGATCAGCGAATTGTCGACGCCGCTCGCCCATTCAGGGGCCTTCTTGATAAGGAAGGCAACAAACGGCGACAGTGTAAGCACGGCAAAGGAATGCGCACCGCCGAATGTGCCCGCGCGCAGGCCAATCGCAAGGGAATCAATTATGGCAATCGCCAAGCTGATTGCCGCCAACAAATTGATCGCCGTCAGTGCTTTCGTCAGCCTGCGCCGAATGCCTGGTGTGGCATTTTCTTCTTTGATGCCCCAAAAGAACGCCAGAAGTGATGCCGCAAGGGCCACCCCCATCACCAGCAATCCCGCCACAAAGACCGCTCGCCCAAACCCGCTGACTGCTGGGATGGAAGCGCCAAAACCCCAAAAGTCGATCCATACCAATTGGATGCTCAGACCAAAAAGAAAGGCCACAAAAGTGATGGCCCAGACCCGCAAAAAATGACCGCGTGACTTGTCCCTCGCTTCGGGCGTGTAAGTCATCCCCTCGGTCATCCAATAGGCGGCACCCACCCCAATGCTGGTAATACCAAAGACTGCTGCAGGAACCAGCGCCGGGGATGTGGTCGTGCTGAAAGACCGGATGAAAGGTGCTAGAAACTCAATCTGGCCCGAACTTAAGCAACGCCCCAAACCAAACGCCATGGCAAGCAATGTCAATTGAACGGTGATGAACAGCATCGCCATGGCCAGCGCGAACACATAGAGCATCGCCAGCCAGTTGCGCCCGATCAGCGATAGCGCATAGGCAAAATCACTCGCGCCGCTGGGTGCCAGATAACGACCACTTTCGCGAAGGCACCGGATAGGGTGCTTCATACCATCGATTTCAGTTGCGTTTGGCCCATCACGCAGCACTTTGTCGGCGAAGTGAGATTGGGATGCGATGTCGCGGTCGGTGACTGGCGTTGCGACACCGCGCAGATTATCAGGGACGAACAGGCTCCTTAAGAAGCTACCAAAATAGCCGCCGCCCGATACAGTCGACATGTAATCAAAGGCATAAAGTCGCCCGCGCCGCGCCAGCGCCTGTGTGATGCCCAGCGAGATCGTCGCACTGCGGATGCCGCCACCGGAAAAAGCGATGCCAATAGGCGCTTGGCTCCAGATGCGCTTCGCACCCCCTGGCGCAATGAGTTGATCTACTTTTTCCCGCCGCTTTTTTACAGCGAACTCAAGAGTGATTGAACTGGCGGTTCGGGTTTTGGCATCGGCCATGGCTGGTCCTCCCATCTGAGGGCGGACGACTCACCAACACTGTCCGTCAGGCCAAAGCTTAGGGCATTGATCATTTATGACAATGTGATGGCTATCACGCCGCGCGCCACTCGATCAGTCCAGCGGCCCCCATCACTGTCTGACCTGCCGTGCCAACAGGCTCAACCCGTCCATCAGACAGGAACGCTATCATTGCCTCATCCTCCGGAACAACGCGCGCAAGAACGCGTTTGCCGTGCCGGGTCAATGCGATGATGGTGCCAAAGCGGACAGTGGCATCACGTTTGTAGAAAATCGTGAAGCTTTCGATGGTGGCGGGGCCTTCGTAGCCCGCATCCTCATCGGGAACAGGCGCGCGCAACGTATCGGCGCGGGCGTTGCAATCAAAATCATGCGGGAAAGTGGCGTCTGGCAAAGGCGCTGCTGAAAGGACAATCGCATGGAAATGCGTGGCATAGCCGCCGTTTGCAAACAGCATTGCGGTGCCGTGCTCTGCGCGCAAAGTGTCGACCATCGAAGCAATAGCGTGGCTCATATAATTGCCAATTGGACCGCCACCAAATGTCAGGCCGCCAAAGGCCGTGATGGGCCGATCAAGTGGCCAGCCAATGATCCGCCGCGCCATTTTGGGGATGCACGGGAAGCAAGAATAAAGCTCGACATGATCAAGTTGCGCCGTCGAAAGCCCGTTGCGTTTCAGCACATCCTCCAGCGTGACGACCATGCCCGCAGGCTGCACATATTGATCTCGTTTCAGCATATTGTGGGTTTCGTGCGCCGCAGCCCCCATACCGACGTGGATGATCTTATCCTCCGGGATCCCCGCAGCCCGCGCGCGCGCAAGTGACGTGACGATGAACCCCGCCCCCTGGTTGACGCTGGAATTGGCCACCATCCGCTTTTGATAGGGGAACGCAATGGGGCGGTTGTCCGCGTCTGCACTGGTGATGGCATCGGCCGATTGCGCGGTCTGGATCCACGCGTGGGGGTTGCCCGCAGCAACGGCGGACATGCCAGCCCAGATCGCGCCGGACTCGGCCTGCGCCTCTGCTAGAGACTGCCCCCAAGCTGCGCGGGTTGCGTTTTCGTACAGTGGATATAGGTCCGTTGGCGCAACAAGGCCGTGCTGCGCCATCAG
>JANPCO010000041.1:0-31465 GCA_031430995.1 Sphingomonadales bacterium
CTGATTTAGCAGTTCAAACGCCGAGCGGGCGTAGCTCAGGGGTAGAGCACAACCTTGCCAAGGTTGGGGTCGAGGGTTCGAATCCCTTCGCCCGCTCCAGTTTCCTTCCAGCCCGATGTTCCAAGGCCAGTTTCTCCGGCCGAGATTTTCCATTTTGATGATCAGCTTGATCTGTGTATTCTTCTGCGAAAGCTCGAAGGGAGTTACAGGCCTGCATGAGTGTTGCCGCACCCCCTGCGCCAGTTGGTCGGCTGTCCTTGGGGATCACGGGCCACCGGGAGAAAAATCCACTGTTCGACGCGAACCGCGCACGAATTGACACTGTTCTGGCCGAAATTTTTGCTTCAATTGACGCGGCCTTGGCCGTTGAGCCCACAGCTCCAGCGGCTACGCGATTGCATTCATTGCTGGCGGACGGAACAGACCAGCTTGCAGCGTCAGCTGCGTTAGCGCGGGGGTGGGAACTCGTGGCCCCCCTGCCATTCGGCCATGATCTTTACATCGCCATCAACGCCGGATCTGAAAATCTTGCTGATGCCCGCAGTTTGATTGACGGCGGCAACGCGGAGGACGCACCTACCCAGGCCCGGGCAGAGGCGATCCGGGGCATGACCCGCGCGGCACATCTATTTGAATTGGCCGACTGCGACAAAATCATGACATCGCTCTTTCTGGCAAAGCTAGCTGCACCCTCTGACCTGGGCAAAACACAAGACTATCTGGTACGCGCTTCCGAACGAGTGGCTCTGGCTGGGCGCGTGATGATCCAGCAGTCTGATATTATCATCGGCGTGTGGGACGGCGCGTCTCACAGCGCAGTCGGCGGCACAGGCCACACCATTGCCGCCGCACTGGAACTGGGCGCTGCAGTTGTGTGGATAGATGCGCACTCTCCAGAAAACTGGACGATCCTGCGGGCGCCAGAATCGCTTGCGGCACTGCCGCGCGGGCTAACAGAGGGCCGCGCGCAATCCCTTGCTGCTTTGGTTCGTGCGGCACTGCGGCCCCCGTCGGGCGGGCTACGCGCGGGCAGTGCCGTGCTTGATCGTGAGGCTTGGCACGCCCGCAGCAGCCGCTGGTGGACAGCCTATCGCCGGATTGAAGCTCTGTTCGGTGGTGACGGTCGGCCACTCCGATCGCTGATCCAGCGCTATGAAACGCCTGATGAAATCGCGACCGGAAGCGGTGCTGGTATGCTGAACGCGGCGCGCGCCTTACCCGGCGCTGATACAACATTCCCCGCGAAGATCGAACAGGATGTGCTGCGCCGCTTTGCCTGGAGCGACGGGATATCCGCCCATTTGTCAGATTCTTACCGCGACGGGATGATTGCCAATTTCATTCTCTCAGTCTGCGCCATCCTGGTCGGCATTGCTTATCAGCCACTCTCCACTTCAAGCGCAAAATGGGTGTTCGCTAGTATTGAACTTGTGCTGCTGTGTGCGATTCTGGTCATCACAGGGCTTGGCGGCAAGCGGCGCTGGCACGGCCGCTGGTTCGAAACCCGGCGTGTTGCCGAATATTTCCGCCACGCGCCCATCCTGTTGCTGCTTGGCGTCGCCCGTGCGCCGGGGCGCTGGCCCAAAGGATCTGACACATCATGGCCAGAATTTTATGCCCGCGCGGGCCTGCGCGGGCCAGGGCTTCCACGCGTGAAAATCACAACGGCCTATCTGCGCGCGGCACTGGCAAACCTGATCGACCCCCATGTCGTTGAACAGCGCGATTATCACACAGCCAAAGCCGCGCGATTGGCCAAAGTGCACCATAATCTTGACACGCTTTCGACACGGTTGTTCCAGTTGGCCGTGGTTTCAGTTTCGCTATATCTGGCGCTGAAAGGCGCAGCGACTGCGCATCTTGTTCCCCATGAATGGCCCAACAAAGCGTCATACGCCTTCACGTTCATGGGTGTCGCTTTCCCGACGCTGGGCGGGGCGATATCAGGCATTCGCTATTTCGGAGATTTTGAACGCTTCGCCGCCATTTCAGAAGTGACGGCAGAAAAACTTGAGCTTGTTCACGCACGACTGTCACTGCTGCTTGCGACACCCGAATGCGCCCTCGATTATGCCCATGCCGCTGAACTTGCCCATGCCATGGATGATATTGTGGTGAGCGAGATTGAAAATTGGCAGGCAGTCTTTGGCGGCAAGCATATCACAGTGCCGGTTTAGCGGCGGTGAGAGCGCGGCCCGGCGATTAGGCATTTGACTTTTTTCGCTTCTGTGAAATAATTCGCAAGGGATTGGGGAACGTCGATGGAACGGCTCTTCATGGTCTGTGCGGCACTGGTGATCATAGCAGTGCCGTGCCTTGCGCCCGCGCAATCCCAGGCAGTGCAGTCCCAAACAGCGCAATCCCAGACAGTGCAATCCCAGACAGCGCAAGCTCACCCAACCGCGAGCCCGGTGCCACTGCATTTTGTTGGCGATGCCTACTATCCGCCTTATCTGAAAGCTGTTCTGCAATCACAACTGCCATCTGATCAACCTGGGTTGGCGATATGGACGCCAGATGAGAAATTTATCATTGCCGTCATAGGTGCCAGTGGATCCGTCGCGGGCAAGGATATGTCGCTGGTCATCTGGGATTTTCGCAGTGGCACGATCGTCAACCGTGTACCGTTTCCGGCGCATCTGGGCACCAGTTCGGTCTATATCCAGGCCATGGCCATTGACGCAAAATCGACAGTAACCATTAGCGCTTCGATCAAGAGTGAAAGTGCAGCGGCCTGCGAAAGCAAGGCGCTGTCCTATAAATTTGGCAAGACCTATGCCTGGATTAACAAAGCAAACTTGGCGGCAACTGCATCCTGCACCGTTCCTCAGCGGGTCCGCAGCACATCCCCCAGTGGCCATTATAAGATGATGGATTCGAGCAAGGGACTGGCCGTCATTGAAGCAGCAACTGGCCTGCTGGTCGGAGCGATGGAAAAGCCCGAAGGATTTGTTGTTACCGATGCAGCGCTATCCCCTGATGGAAAGAGAATTGCCGTTTTTGCTGCGCGCGCGCGCCAATCAGAAAAATATTCCGCACCCGTTATCCTGTTTGACTTCAAAAGCGCGGCCACCAGAGAAATTTGGCCGGGATCGCGCGATCCCTATGACCGTGTGCAATGGATCAATAACGAAACATTCATTCTTTTGAGTGCTGACGGGAGGAGCCCTGTCCTGACACTCAACGCCGATACAGGCAGACAAAGCGCCCCCCCGCTGGAAGGGCAATGCCTGTCCGGCGAGAAGGGTGAGATGATAAAAGTCGCCGCCATTTTCGTCTCGTGCACGAAGCTCGCACCAGATAAAGCAGTTCGGCTCTACACCGGCGATGGTCTTACGCTCGATTATGACGCTGCCTTGGACACTGTCTTCCGGACGACGAGCGAAGATGGTGTGGCCACGCGATTTCCATACTATAATGATGTTGTGGCTGCTGGAGTTATGCCAAATTCCTCCGTTTTTTGGGCCGCCACCAGAAACGCGGGACTGCGCTTTGGCGGGGGACGCGCAATCGTCCCCGCAAACGAACCTGATGCCCTATCGATTCTATTTTTTCGGGGCGGAAAATATTTCGCGCAGACACGCTATGGCAATCGCTATGATACCAATCTTGGAGCCGACACTAGTCTTTTCCGCTGGGTAAATAGTGCCGACGGGATGACGTCGTTTGGCCCGCAGACGTTCATGCGTGAGTTTTTCCAACCGCAACTGGCAGGCCGAATACTGGACTGTCAGCGAGACGATAGTTGCCGCGATCTATTCAAACGCAGCCTGCCCCGCATCAACACGATATTGCCTACCGTGACGATTGATCGCGTGACGCCCAGCATCATACCGAACACGGCAACTGTGGACATTACCGTGCGTCACGGGATCGGGTTGGATGCTTACAAAAAGGAAAAAGTCACCCCCGCCTATAATTTGCGGCTTTTCCGAAATGGCTCCCTCATCGCGCAGTTCCCGCAAACCGGCGCGGACGCGGATGGCGCGGATATTGCGATTTGGCGGGCGCAGAACTTGGTAAGCGCGGATCAAGACGGCGTGAAGCGCGTGTCGCTCACGGTCTCGCTCCCCACCAGCACGAAAGCCGAAGACGTGCGCTTGACTGCCTATGCGTTTAACGAAGACCGGGTAAAGAGCGAAACCGCCAGCGCCACCTATGAGCGGCCAGCCGTTGCGAATCCCCGCCCGCGCCGTGCCTTCGTCGTTACATTCGGGATCGATTCATATGTCGAGAAACGCCTGACTCTGCAATTTGCGGCGCGCGACGCGCGGCTGCTTGGCAAACAGCTCTCCACTATTCCCGGTTATGACGTGCGGCAGGCCATCGTCGCGCCTAAGGAGGGATCGGCAACGCCGTTGCTTGTAACAGCGGCGATGATGCGGCAAGTCATTGGCATATTGGCGGGGCAGAACGTCAAATCCTCCATCGCGGCACTGAAACAGCGCGGCGTTGACGCGTCACAGCTGGAGGCATCAACCCCTGATGACATTGTAATCATATCCTTCGCGGGCCACGGCTGGGCGGATAACGATGGAACTTTTTACCTTGTGCCATCGGAAGGTAAATGGCCTTCAGGACCAGAGCCTGTCAGGTCTACTCTGGTGTCAGCTGCACAGATTGCTGATCTGCTGCGCAGCGTAGATGCTGCGGAAATGGCGCTGATCATCGATGCTTGCCATTCGGCAGGCAGCGTAGACAATGGCAGCTTCAAACCCGGCCCGATGGGCGATCCGGGGCTGGGCCAACTGGCGTTTGACAAGGGCATTCGCATCATCGCTGCAACACAGGCCGCTGATGTTGCCCTTGAAGACGCAAGCCTGAGCCAAGGGCTGCTAACCTATGCTTTGGCACGGGAAGGCATCACGGAGACGGGCGGCAAAGCCGATGGAAATGGTGACGGCATGATCACGCTTGACGAATGGCTGAACTACGCTGCCAAGCGCGTGCCTGTGCTAAGCCTCGATGCGCGGTTGGGGCGCATTCAGCCGGGTTCGCGTGCGATGGCCGTGATCGGCGGACCACCGGAAAGCCGCGTCAAAGAGCAAGAGCCTGCGGTCTTTGATTTCACTGGTGTGCCGAGCAAGATCATCCTGCGCACAGGCGTGACGCCGTGAGCGCGCTGACACGTGCTCTGATCGGACTCACGCTGCTCGCCGGTTTGCCGGCCCCTGTATCTGCAGGCGAAATCCGGGTGCTGTTTGTGGGGATTGATCGCTACCTCTATTCCGCCACACCAGTGCCGGGCTCTCGAACCGGCGTTCCAGACGCGGGCTTTCAGGATTTGAGCGGGGCCGTCGCAGATACGATGACCATGCGTGACGCGATGCGGAGTATCTACAAGCTCGATATCGACACACCGCCGGGAAAGCGGCGCGCCAGTTGTAAATCCGGCAATACAGTGTCGATCACGCTCACAGATATTTGTGCGACGCGGGCCGAAATTCTGGGTGCATTTCGCCGCCAAATTGCCGCGTCAAAGCCCGCTGACACACTGGTTTTTTATTATGCGGGGCACGGGTCGCAGTTTCTTGATACTGTGATCCGTGATCAGAAATCCGGCTATAATGACACGATCATGCCCACCGACGCTCGCGAGCCCGGCGCGCAGACTGACGGCGATATCCTTGACCGTGAACTGCGCGCTGAAATTGATGCCGCAACAGACAAGGGCATCAATGTTGTCACTATATTTGATTCCTGCAATTCAGGCACAGCCACGCGTGACCCAGCGGCCATTGGCACGGCGCGCAAAGGGCCAAGTGTGCGGCTGTCCGGTGTCCGTCCGATGGTGGCAACACAGCGATCAGGCCTAGGTGGCGGTTACCGGGTGCATCTGGCCGCTGCTGCTGACGGCGAAGTAGCCCGCGAAGTCGGCAAACCGGGGGAGCGCAAAGCTGGCGTGTTCACGACGGCTTTGGTCAAAATCCTCAAACGCATGCCGGGCGCGCGCTTTGCCGACATTGCGACAGAAGTTCGGCTCAGCGTGAACGGTACAGGCCATAGCGGGCAGAACCCACAGGCTGAAGGCGCACTCGGTGCGTCGCTGGGGGGCACTCAGGATTATCGACCAACGCTGAGAGCTGTGCCAACTGAGGGTGGTGTGAAGCTGGATGCAGGCCGGCTATCCGGCGTAACGGTTGGATCAAGTTTCGGTCTGTTCAGGAGCGTGACAGAAGCGCTTCAGCCAAGCGCCATCCCCCTTGCCACAGGCCTTGTGGCCAAGGTTGACAATGTCTCCGCAACGATGAGCTTAGACATTCTCCCCTCCACCGTGCTGCCCACGCGGCTTGTGGCTATTGAAACATCCCATGCTTTTGGCGGGCAGCCTTTGTTGATCCGCCAAGACGCTCTTGATGCGACGGGCCGTGCCCATGTTACTGCAGCAATTGCGGGCCTCACTTATGCCAGAGTTGGTGAGCCTGCGCAGCTCCAATTGACGTCTGGCCCTCTAGGCCTCCAACTGGTGGGGCTCGACGGGATAGGCGACGTTGATCTGGGTCAAGCGCAAGACCCTAGCTTTGCGCCGCGCCTGCGCCGAGCGCTGCAAAAGGTTGCTCGCGTTCAGGCTTTGCTTGATCTTACCCGGGTGAAACGACTGGGACCACAGGCAGCAGCACCTGACGTTTCATTCTGCGTCAACAGCGATTTGACTTATGATCTGGAACAATGCCCGGAAGCCGCCACATCTGATGGCCCAGCGTTAACACTCAATCAGCCCGCCAAAATCGCTGTCGTCAACCACAGTGACGCGCCGCTATATGTCTATGTCTTCGCGATTGACAAAGATTTGACCGTCAACCTCGTGCTGCCGCCCAGTGGCAGTGTTGATACTACTGCCCTTGCGCCAGGTGCAGCAGTGCAGCGCAGCGACACAGGGCCTATTGATCCTGGCCGGCTGCAATTCCTGACGCTCGCCACGCCGGCAGTCATCAACGCAGCGGCACTCGAACAAAGCGGAGTGGGCGCGCGTGAAGGTGGATGCGTCAATGCCCTCGAACGCATCCTCTGTGCAGCTGCAGTTGGCACGCGTGATCCGTCTGTTCCGCGTGTCGGGGCTTGGTCTGCCATCCTGAGTTCGGCGATGGTGAGGTAGAGGTGGCGAAATCGTGAAACATTTATATGCCCTATGGCTCGCGGTGGCAGGGACTGCAGCTGTGGCTCAAGGCGTGCAGCCCGACCCTGCGCCTGCTTCGCCTGCGGAAGCTGAGGAAGAAAGTGATGGCCGCATCGTCGGCGGTGATCCTGCCCCCAAAGGGACTGTTCCGTGGCAGGCCGAATTATTTGCCGCTGGCAAGGCAGAGGTTCAGCCAGCCGAAGTGACTGCTGACCGCGAGCTGAAGCCTGGTGATCCCCACTATGCGAATAAGAAATTCCTTGACCTGCGCGACAAGTGGGAATGGCACCACCGGTGCGGCGGAGCCATTATCCCGACGCCGCCTGGCCCATCAGGCATTTGGGTGCTGACGGCGGCTCACTGCGTCACGGTGCTGGAAACCAATCCGCTCAACTGGCGGCGCGTGCGACTTGGCACGCAAGATCTGAAATCAGGGGGCAAGACCTATGCCATCGAACGCGTCGCCATCCACAGTAGCTACGGCGCGGCGCGCGCGCATGACATTGCCCTTATTCGCCTGAGTGGCACATTGCCTACGACGGCCAAGGCCATTCGCCTATTACTCGACAAGCCCGGTGATCGTCCACTGGCACCGCGTAACCGCTTGTCCGTGACAGGCTGGGGGATGACGGCAATCAGCACTGCAGGCGCAACTTTACGCGCCCGCGACGGCAGCTTGTTGCGCGGATCGCCAGTGCTGATGCAAGTTGAGCTGCAGGCTTTTCCCGATAGCCAATGCAGCATTTTCGACAGTTACCGCGCGGCAATCGCATCGGGCGGCGCACTGTGTGCAGGGTCGCCAACTGAAGGCAAAGATGCTTGCCCGGGCGATAGTGGCGGGCCCGTCACCCGTGTGCAAGGCACATCGCCAGTGCTGGTTGGCCTCGTTTCACTTGGCATTGGCTGCGGGCAGAAAAATGTGCCTGGAGTTTATGTGAAGGTCAGCGAATATCGCACCTGGATCGATAAGGCGATGCGCGAAGCTGAACCCGGCAAGGCGAAACGGATCGCCCCGCCGAGTTGAACTCTGATTACCGACCGCCGATTGGATTGCCGTTATTCTGCGACGGTGACGCTGTATCAACGGCATTGGCCGCGCTGTTCATGGCATTGTCTGAAACTGGCGCGGCAGCAGTCGCGTTAACCTCAGAGGGCATCGCTTGGTTGACCACAGACTCATTGACAACAGTTTCGTTCATGACGGCTTCAGGTTCGGCAACAGCGTCAGTCGCTTCTTCTGCTTTTTTGCTACAGGCAGCGGCCAAGACGGATAGTGAAACAATGGCAAGTGTAGAGATAAATTTACGCATTTGAAAATCCCCTCTCTGTGTGGAACCAATAACTTAGCTTAATCCGATTGCTTTTAGCAAACCCGAAAAGCGCGGGTCAGGTCTTAAGGGAATGAGCAACGGATCAACGCGCATCATCAGCAAACCGGAATCACCGATGACTCGACCTCGCTCCAGCGCCAGCAAAGCCTTTTCCTTGTCCCCCGCCTGAGCGTGCACCTGTGCCTGCTGATATAATCCGTTGTCGCCAAATTTTGCGATCAATGATGCCAAAGCGGCCCCCGCCTTTGCCGTGTCTTGTTCCTTATTCTTAACAATCGCCGCGCCAGGCAGAGACAACATTTCAAGCGGCTCTTTGTTGTAAGCTTCGCCTGCTTCGTCAATTTTGCCAAGTGCCAGAAACGCGTTGCCAATCATCGCGTTGCAACCGCCAAGCTTGGAACTTAGCACAAGCGCCTTTTGGGCTAGCGGGATGGACTGATCATATCGTCCCGCGAAATAGGCCACTCGGCTCGCCATGCGAAACACGCGGGGATTGAGGGGGTCAAGAATAGCCGCGCGCTGAGCGGAGGCTTGCGCTTCATCGGCCCAAGCCATTTGCGTACAATAGTCCGCAACAGAGATCAGAACATCAGCATCTCCCCAGCCCAGTTCGCGCGCTTTGCGGTAGGGCTGTTTGGCCGAACGCATATCCAGCAACCCGTAGCTATAGGCATAGCCAAGTGCGGCCCAGGCCCCGGCCAGCCCAGGGCCAAGCCGAACAGCTGAGCGTGCGGATTCAACTGAGCCGTCATAAAGGCCGCGAAGTGTGCTGGCATCGCTGGTGCCATTGGCAATCGCGCTCAGTGTTTTTGCGCGCGCGGCGTGGGCTGTGGCATATTTAGGGTCTGCACTGATCGCCGCGTCAAATTGCGCAAGTGCCGCACGGTCTGATGTTTCCCCCAAGTTCGAATCAAACAGCGCCTTACCCCGCAAATAAGCGTCGAAAGCCGCTGCATTCTTGGTTGCGCCGATGTTGCTTTCCACTTGCTGCGTTGAAGCGACTTGGGCAGACAAAGCTTCGGTAACGGTATCAGCAATGTCGCTTTGCATCGCGAACACATCGTCCAGCTTTCGGTCAAATGTGCGTGACCAGGCAATGACACCAGTTTTGCCACTGACTAGTTCTGCAATGATCTTAAGCGTTGCGCCAGCCTGACGAACGCTGCCAGACAATAGGAAATCAACGGCAAGCTGTTCAGAAATTCGTCCCGGACTGTTTGCGCTGTCTTGCACCTGCCGCGCAGATGTGGGTGCCGCGACCCGCAGCAGAGGGTTTCGAGACAGAGTTGCGCGGATCTCCTCTGATAGTCCTTCTGACAAATAGTCCTGCCGCGCATCTCCGCTCAAATTACGAAATGGCAACACAGCAACGCTATTCTCAGTTGCTTTTGCATCACCAAACAGACCCGCCTGCCACCCCGCCGCAACGCCAGCGACAGCGAACGCCGCACCACCGATGCCCAGGGCGCGCCTTGAAATCGGCGGCGAATGTGCCGTGCGGTTGAGCATTGGCGCGCCATCTTCGGCCCCGTGAAGCGCAGCAATGGCCCGGACGACGCGCTGCATCTCCGGGTCATCCGCCCTTAATTTTGCATGGGAAACGTCAATGACCTGGAATTGCCGGAACCCCAGCGGTGGCTCCGTGCCGTCAACAGACAGGGGAACAAGGCAACCCCGATCCCGGCCACGTGTCGCTTCATCATGAACCCAGTGTGATGCGACTGACGTTTTGGACCACAGCACGACAACCGCTTTTGCGGTTTCCAGCGCCGCTTCAGTTTGCTGCGAAAACCGTGCGCCGCCTGCCAGCAGCCCATCCCACCACACAGAAAATCCAGCGGCTTCGATCTGGGCGATGATAGGGGAGGCACGTTTGCGATCTCCGCGAGAATAGCTCACGAAAACGGTCGGTTGTGCGCTTAGCTGGTCTGTGAGTTGTGCGTTGTCCATCATCTGGCGGCTTCACGCCGTCCCCCGTTGCTATCCTGTTCAACGACCCAAATGTGCAAACCGTGGCAGTTGCTCTGCCATCATCCCAAAGCTTAAACCGGTATTGAGGATGCGACAATGGCTATCCGCACCCCGACTTGGTCAGGATGCTGGCGTGATGCGGGCAAGCACCGCTTCCACTTGAACCTGCGCACCTGTTTGCGCGCTGAGTTCAGCCACCACCCCGTCGAACGGCGCGGTGAGGCTGTGTTCCATCTTCATTGCTTCAAGCGTGAGAAGGCGCTGGCCCTTGGCGACGGTTTGGCCTTGTGTAACCTCGACCGCAATGATCCGGCCCGGCATGGGGGAGAGGATGGTGCCCGACGAGGCGGGGCCGTGGGCGGAGCCGTCGGTGCGTATCGACACCTCAAATTTAGCTCCACCTTCGAATAGGACGATGGATTGAGGATGATAGTGATACGCTAAGCAATTCTCCCAATATGGCGCGGACCCGAAATCATACATCACCGTCCGGCGACGGCCATTCACGATCAGACTGACAGTCTTCCTGAACGGCGCGTTGAGTCTGAATCCCAGCAAGCCCTTGTTGCGGTCGTAAGTCACTTCTCCCGATTTCCCGGGCAGGAAATTGTCGGCGTGGACAAGATAATCTGCCGCACCGCTGAGCAGGGCCTCGCTAGGGTTGGGCGGAGACATCATTAACTCGCTTGCGTCTCCGATGAATGAAGTCGTCATAGCGCCACCCGCTACTTCCGGTTGAGCCAGCAGTCGCGCCAGAAACCACGCATTTGTTTGCACTCCGTCACAGACCACACTCGCGCAGGCGACTTGCAAGTCAGTCAACGCAGTCGCACGATCATCGCCTTTTACAATCAATTTCGCGATCATTGGGTCGTAATATGGGAAAATCTCATCATCTTCTTCGACGCCCGTTTCGAGCCTGACTTTTTTTGGCCAGACAAGAAAGTCGACATAGCCCACACTCGGTAAAAACCCCTTCGCCGGATCCTCCGCATAGAGCCGCGCTTCGATTGCCCAACCGTTGATGCTCAGCTCGTCCTGCCGCTTTGGAAGCGCCTCCCCGCTCGCCACGCGCAGCTGCCATTCGACCAGATCGACGCCAGTGATCTCCTCGGTCACCGGATGCTCCACTTGCAGCCGCGTGTTCATTTCCATGAACCATATCCGATCCGCGCGCAGGCCCTCTGACGCGTCGGCGATGAACTCGATTGTGCCTGCACCGACATAATTGACTGCCTTCGCTGCCTTCACGGCCACTGCGCACAGCTGTTCGCGCGTGGCTTCGTTCATGCCCGGCGCTGGGGCTTCTTCGATCACTTTCTGATGGCGGCGCTGGAGCGAGCAATCGCGTTCGAACAGATGGACGATGTTGCCGTGGGTGTCGCCGAACACTTGCACTTCGATATGGCGCGGGCGCTGGATATATTTTTCGATCAGGACATGTGCATTGCCGAACGACGCAGTGGCCTCCCGCTGGCAACTCGCAAGAGCATCAACGAAATCTTCAGGTGCGTCGACTTTGCGCATCCCCTTGCCCCCGCCACCCGCGACGGCCTTGATGAGGACTGGATAGCCAATCTTCCCCGCCTCTGCCGCAAGCAGATCAGGCGATTGATCAGCGCCCATATAGCCGGGCGTCACGGGCACGCCTGCTGCTGCCATCAACGCCTTAGCTGCATCCTTCAGGCCCATCGCCGTAATACTGGCAGGCGCTGGCCCCACCCAGATCAACCCTGCGTCAATCACGGCCTGCGCGAATGCGGCGTTCTCGGACAGGAAGCCATATCCGGGATGGATCGCCTCTACTTTGGTCGCAAGCGCCGCAGCGATAATCTTCTCAGCGACCAGATAGCTTTCGCGCGCGGGCGATGCGCCGATATGCACTGCCTCATCGGCTTGGCGCATATGCAGCGCCTTTGCGTCAGCATCAGAATAGACCGCGACTGTGCGTATCCCCATCGCGCGCGCAGTGCGGATGATCCGGCACGCAATTTCGCCTCGGTTGGCGATAAGCAGGGATTTAATCATCTCTGCGTCCTTTCGCATGGACTTCGCCCTTAAACCCCTGCGCCACAACATACCATTCGCTTGATCCCTTGCGGCTGGCAGGCGGCTTGGCATGTTTGACAGTCGTAAAATTGGCTTTGAGCGTTGTGATGAGGTCCGTGTCTGATCCGCCAGCAAGCGATTTGGCAACAAAAGCGCCGCCAGGTCGCAACACCTGAACCGCGAAATCAACTGCGGCCTCTACCAGACCCATTGTGCGCAAATGGTCGGTCTGCTGATGCCCGACGGTGTTGGCCGCCATGTCAGACAGCACAAGGTCAGCGGCACCCTCTAACTGTTCGATCAGCCAGCCCGGAGCCTCATCCGTCATAAAATCCATCTCGGCAATGATGACCCCTTCAATCGGGTCTGTCGGCAGCAGATCAATGCCCACGATACGCGCATTCGGGCACGCCTTGCCCACCACTTGAGACCAGCCGCCGGGCGCGATGCCCAAATCAACGACGCGTTTGACGCCTTTGAGGAAAGTGAACCGCTCATCAAGCTCAATCAGCTTATAGGCGGCGCGGCTGCGATAACCGTCCGCTTTGGCGCGTTTGACGTATGGATCGTTCAGCTGCCGTTCCAGCCAGCGGACGGATTGCGTTGTGCGGCCTTTGGCGGTTTTGACGCGGGTATGCCCCTTTGATCCGCCTCTGCTCATGGTTTGGCATCCAGTTTCATCAACTGGCGAAGAATGCCTTCGCGGATACCCCGGTCTGCAACGCCCACGGTTTCGGCGGGCCACGCATCAAAGATCACATCAAGGATCGCACATCCCGCCACGACAAGATCAGCCCGTTCGGGACCGATGCATGCCACTTCAGCGCGGCCTGCGATGGACCGGCGCGCCAGATCAAGGCTGATGGCACGTAACGCGTCAACTGGCGCTTGAATGCCGTCCACTTGCTTGCGGTCATAGGATGGCAGGCAGAGGAACACACTGGCGAGGGTCGTTACAGTGCCACTGGTACCAAGCAGGCGGCTACTGACACGGCCAAGATCAAGTGCGCTCACAAAGGTGCCAATCGCACCCGCAACATGGGCCTTCATCGCGTCATAGGCTGCCAGTCGTGCAGTTTCGTCCGCTCCGTCCTGATCAACGGCCTCTGATAGCGATACGACACCCCACGGTATGCTGAGCCAACTGATCGTGTGCGGGTCGCCTTCGCCAGTTTCGATGATCGCCAGTTCAGTTGATCCGCCGCCTATATCAAAAATGAGCGCCGGGCCGTCGCCGGGCGGAAGCATTCGGTAACAGCCCATCACAGCCAGCCGTGCTTCTTCCTCTGGTGAGATGATATCAAGCAATATGCCCGTTTCGCGCGCCACGCGGTCAACAAATTCCTGGCCATTGTCCGCGCGGCGGCAGGCCTCTGTTGCGACTGCACGGGAAAGATGAACGTTGCGGCGGGCAAGCTTTGACGCGCAAATTGCCAAGGCCGCAACAGCGCGGTCCATGGCAGCTTCGCTTAGCCGCCCGCTGGCTGCCAATCCTTCGCCCAATCGGACAATCCGGGAAAAAGCATCGACAATCGCAAATCCGTCACCGTCGGGACGCGCAATCAGCATCCGGCAATTATTAGTCCCAAGATCAAGCGCAGCATAAGACTTGCGCATTGGATATTGGCCACGCCCTGCCTGAACAAATGAAGAGGAGCCGCCACCCGCATATCCGCCAGCGCGTCTCCCTGTGCCACCCCCTACGGACGGCCTTGCCGGGTCTTCGCCCCGGCCCCGGCTGATGCCGCCTGAGCTTTGGAACACTGTCATCACACTGCCGATTCTATTCTACGGTCTCTTCATCGGGACCGACACTTGCCTTTTGTCTAAGGCCAAGACGCCGCTTTCGCAAGGCAGCGCAATTGACAGAAGGCGGAAAACAAGGCTAACGAAGTCGCTAGGCAATGCCCCGTCATCTAATGGTAAGATACCGGATTCTGATTCCGTTTATCGAGGTTCGAATCCTCGCGGGGCATCCAGCTTTTTTCAATGCACTATGGTAAGGCGTCGGCTATACCCGCATGATGGCACGAGTGCTGAAAAGATTTGGCTTCATGATCGCAGGATTGGCCCTAGCTTGCGGGTTGGCCGCACTTTTTGGAAGTTTTATCCCCAGTAACCGGCGCTGGATTGAACCCAATGACGGCGTCACAATATATGTCGCGACGAACGGCTATCACACCGGGCTGCTCCTTCCGACATCGGCAGACGGTGTTGACCTTTCAATGGCATTTCGCCCTACTGATTTGCCTGACCCTAGAGATAGCGGAGATTATTTATTGTTTGGCTGGGGCGACCGGGATTTCTTTTTGAACACGCCCACTTGGGCTGATGTGCGGCCCAGGACGCTGGTCGTTGCGCTCATCGGCAGCGGCGGGTCTCTGCTGCATGTTGACCATGTTCACTCGCCAGCCGAGATCGCTGGTGCGCGCACGGTTCGCTTGACCTCAGCTGAATATCGTGTGCTGGTCGCAGAAATAAGGCGCTTTGCGAAGCTGAGCAGCGATGGCCATCCCATTAGCACGCCCGGATACGGGCCGCGCGATGTGTTTTACGACGCAACAGGCCGATATTCAGCTGTCACCACCTGCAATGTCTGGACTGCAGACCGGTTACGGGCAACTGGCGTAAGGGTGGGCCTTTGGACCCCGTTCAGCGGCGGCGTGATGCACTGGTTTTCGCGCTAGCCCCTTGCCATTTTGCACTGCACAATCTAAGCGCCCAGCCGATCCCTCATGCCTTTTTATGGAGACGACCTGTCATGGCCGCCACACGCACGTTTTCGATTATCAAACCAGACGCAACACGCCGCAACCTGACAGGGGCCGTGACCAAAATGCTAGAGGACGGTGGCTTGCGTGTGGTCGCGTCCAAACGGATCCACATGTCCAAGGACCAGGCCGAAGGCTTTTACGGCGTCCACCGCGAGCGTCCTTTTTTCAATGACCTGGTGGCTTTCATGATCTCTGGCCCTGTTGTGGTGCAGGTTCTCGAAGGCGAAAACGCGATGCAGCGCAACCGCGACATCATGGGCGCGACCAACCCGGACAACGCTGAACCAGGCACAATCCGCAAGGAAATTGCCGAATCCATCGAAGCCAATTCGGTGCATGGCTCGGACTCTGATGAAAACGCCGCAATTGAAATTGCCTATTTCTTCAAGCCAGAAGAAATCATTGGCTGATCAGGACCAGCTAGACCCCCAAACCCTGCTGCGTGCCTATGCAGCAGGGATATTTCCAATGTCTGACGCCCATGACGCGCCGGATATTTACTGGGTTGAACCCAAGCGGCGCGGCGTGTTGCCGCTTGACGGCTTCCACATCTCCAAATCGCTCTCAAAAACCCTGCGGTCGGGGCGATTTCGCACAAGCCGCAACGAGGCCTTTTCTAACGTCGTGCAGCTTTGCGCAGCCGAGGCCGACGACCGCCCCTCAACATGGATCAACCGGCCCATCGCACAGGCCGTCGCAACGCTTCACCAGATGGGGTGCGCTCATTCAGTAGAGGTATGGCAAGGGGACGCGTTGGTGGGCGGTCTTTACGGCATAAGCCTTGGCCGAGCCTTTTTCGGAGAATCGATGTTCAGCCGCGCAACAGACGCGTCAAAAGTGGCGCTGGTTCATCTGGTGAACTGGATGACGGAGCAGGGCTATGTCTTGCTGGATTGCCAATTCATCACGCCGCATCTGGCGTCAATGGGTGCAATTGAAGTATCGCGGGCGAAATATCTGGCGATGCTAGGCAATGCACTGGAATAAGTGCCTCAGGTTTCATCACCCGACGCACCGCTCTGCGCTTTTGGTTCGTCCCCACTGCGGATGACATTTGTGTCGGGGCCAACGTCAGCATGTTTCATCCGGCATTCTTTGGTCCACACGTCATAGGCGGGATGCTCGACAACATTCAGCGACGGCGATTCCTTGAACAGCCAGCCAGAAAAATAGCGCCGCCATTTCTTGTCAGTGTCATTGACCAGCAATTGCACGAACGCCCCTGTCAGCTGCTCAGCCTCCCACGGTGCAGTGGCCTCGCAAGCACGCAGACGCACAACCACGTCACCAATGCGGACGGCCTGACCCGGTTTCAACGTCAAGTCCCGCCACAATCCGTTACGTTTGTTGAGCAAGCCAATAACAGCCACACGGTCTGCCATAGGCGTCATTTTCGTTGAAGGCGTAAAAGCTGAGGCCTTGGCGGCCGCCGGTTTTGCAAGGGCGGGCGTGGCGGCAAGGCCAGAGGCGGGTGAGTCCGGTGATGCCGTTTCGCTTTCCACACTGCCGCCATTGCCAATCACGGCATTGCGCACGGCAGGTGAAGCTTGAAGTGCCGCCACGGCGATCAAGCTCAATCCACCTGCGACAATCAAGCCGCGCTTTGCGTTCAGCTTCGTCACGGCGCGTCTGGGCTCCATGCTTCGTAATCGCCCGAAACGCGGGCCCGTGCTTCGCCACTGCCATACGCTCCGGCAGGGCGGTAAGCCCCGTCTGTTCCCGTCATATTGGGGGTTGGCAATGCTTCCCATGTGCGCTGCGGCGGCAATGCGCGGTCAGGCACATCATCAATCTGATGGTGCAGCCAGCTAAACCATTCAGGCGGTATGCGACTGCTGTCATTCACGCCCGCATACATCACCCAGCGGCGATTTCGGCCTTGGACGGTCTTTCGCGCCTGATAATAGATATTGCCTTGCGCATCTCGCCCCGTCTCAGCGCCCGTGCGTGCAGTGTTGAACCAAGTGCCAAAGGTTGCCCCTTCCCACCACGTGAAAATATTTTTAAGCGCGCCCATACACGAACTATCTACGCAATCGCAGTGCAGCACGCAAGCGCAGTCGGCAACTCACTAGCAAGCTGCTATTTGGCCTGTGGGTCGCGCCAGATGACCAGATCGCCTTCGCCAATGCCTTGCTTGGCGGCCTGTCCCCCGGCAATTTCAAGGACGGCAGCCACAGGTTCACCCGATGATTCAGGTTCCAAAGATTGCGGCACAGTTTCCGGCGCGATGCGCGCAATGGTTCCGTCTGCCCGCACAAATATCATATCCAGCGGAATGAGCGTATTCTTCATCCAGAAACTCGCCATGCGCGGCGGATCCATTGGGAATATCATTCCCGCATTGGGCTCCATCGTTTCGCGAAACATCATGCCGCGCTGTTGTTCTTCGCCAGAGCGTGCAATTTCAGTCGTAAAAATCCTGTCACCCTTCGCTGTCCTTATGGTCAGCGGGACCTTCACCAGGGGGGCCTCGGTCATGGCCGCAAATGGGCCCGAAGTGCAGCCGGCCCCTGCTGCAATCAATAGAATGGCCGAAAACGCAACACGCCAGCTATTCATTTTGGTTCTACCTCTACTGCCATCAACCCGCGTTCCGTGGTTGCAATGCGCGCAGTCATTTCATCGCCAGGCATTGCATCGATAATCGAAGCTTTCCGAAGCGTTTCCATATGAACGAAAATGTCAGCATCATCGCCAATGCGATTGAGAAAGCCAAAGCCTTTCAACCGATTGAACCACTTTACGACGACTGGCTCAAAAGGCTCTCCATCCGCTGAAAAATGGCGCCTTTCTGCATTGGCTGGCCGGGTCACTGACCGATTATCGAGATCAGGCCCGGTGGCTGAGGACAAATCGAAACTGATCACGCGGTCTGCCTGAAGCCCGCGCGCGCTCTGAACAACTTCGCAACTTACATGTGCACCTTCGGGAAGCATGCGCCGCCCGTGATCACGCAGCACGGAAAAATGAAGCAATATATCTCCGCCTTCATCATCGGTCACGATGAAGCCAAAGCCCCGAGTGGCATCAAACCATTTGACAACACCATTTTTTACCAATGGCGCAGGCGTGTTCGCTGTGCCTGCCTCTTCATCTGTCTTCATACGCCCCGCCTGTGAGACATTAAACCAACGCTCGACCCAAGGAGCGAGTGCATCGCTGTGCACGTTTATCGGTTGGGATGACTTAATCCTGTGATCGTTATGGAGCGAGCGCCGTTGAAATTCAACTGTTTACCGGCATACTCTCGTCGAATTCGGACAAGGCCAAATCAGCTTCAGCCACGGACTTCAGGCGAACTATTTTGTAAGCGACTTGCGGGGGGTGGCCACTGCGCAGCAAAGCGCCAAGCCAGCGATTTCGGCGTTTATCATCCGCGTCTTCCGTCGAATAAGGCCCTATGTGGCGGCGTTCTGCAAAACGAAGCGCGCGTTCAAAATCCTGCGCTGCATTGGTGTCGCAAAGCGGCTGCGCTATGTGTTCAGCAATGCCGGCGGCGCGTAACGTGGATTTCACGCGCAATTTGCCCATTCCTTTGCGGCCCAAAGCTGCGGCCTTTCCCTCGGCAAACAGCTGGTCATTGACATAGCCAAGTTCTGCAAATTCAGCTGCCAGTGCCTCGGGCAGCGGCGGCGCATCCTCTGCCCACCCCCGTTCGCGTAGCTTACGACGTAGGTACGTCGCCAACTTCGCTTCTGTCGTCGCAAATCGCGCTGCATAAGTCAGCCCCAAATCCCGCAACTTTGCAGCGGTGAGCGGCAAGGGCGGGGGCCGAGGCGAAGATGAGGACCGACGAGCCATAGGCCAGCATAGCAAAGGGTGTGCCCAGGTCAAAATACGCGAACAGCTGACCTGCTCTACTGGACAGCACATCACCCCCCGCCTAATCCGCCGCGATGACCATCCAGCCTTCTGATTCCATCCTCATCGTCGATTTCGGCAGCCAAGTGACCCAGTTGATCGCGCGCCGCGTGCGCGAAGCTGGGGTCTACAGCGAAATAGCGCCGTATAGTTCCGCCGCCGCTGCTTTTGAACGGATGGCCCCCAAAGGCGTAATATTTTCCGGTGGCCCTGCCTCAGTGATTGACGAAGGAAGCCCGCGCGCGCCGGATGTCATCATCGCGTCGGGTGTTCCTCTGCTTGCCATTTGTTACGGTCAGCAGACGCTCTGCACGCAATTAGGCGGCACAGTCGAAGGCGGCCACGCAGCCGAATTTGGCCGAGCCAACATTGAAATCAAGAAATCCAGCCCGCTGTTTGACGGCTTCTGGGACGTCGGCGGCAGCTATCCGGTGTGGATGAGCCACGGCGACCGGGTGACGCATGCGCCGGAGGGGTTTGAAGTGATTGCGACATCCCCCAACGCGCCCTTTGCCATTTGCGTCAATGAAGCTCGCCGTTATTACACCACAATGTTCCACCCCGAAGTGGTGCACACGCCAGACGGCGCAAAGCTGATCGGCAATTTTGTCCACAAGATTTGCGGCCTTGCAGGCGATTGGACAATGGCGGAGTTTCGCGCGACCAAAATTGCCGAAATCCGGTCACAAGTTGGCACCGGCCGCGTAATCTGCGGATTGTCCGGAGGAGTTGATTCCGCCGTGGCGGCAGTGCTGATCCACGAAGCGGTGGGATCGCAATTAACCTGTGTGTTCGTTGATCACGGCCTGCTGCGCATGAACGAACGTGAACAGGTGGAAACGCTGTTCCGCGATCATCACAACATTCCGCTGGTGGTGGTGGATGCTGAAGCGCGGTTCCTGGGCGGTCTTGCGGGCGTCACTGACCCGGAGGCAAAGCGCAAATTCATCGGTGGCGAATTTATCGCGGTGTTTGAAGAAGAAGCCAAAAAGATCGGCGGCGCGGATTTCCTCGCCCAGGGCACGCTTTATCCTGATGTGATCGAATCCGTTTCTTTCACCGGTGGGCCGTCCGTTACCATCAAGTCGCACCATAATGTTGGCGGCTTGCCAGAACGTATGAATATGAAACTGGTGGAGCCTCTGCGCGAACTGTTCAAAGACGAAGTTCGCGCACTGGGCCGCGAATTGGGCCTGCCCGAAATTTTCGTCGGCCGTCACCCCTTCCCTGGCCCGGGCCTTGCCATCCGCATCCCCGGCGAAGTGACTAAGGATCGGTGTGACATCCTTCGCCAGGCCGATGCTGTCTACCTCGATGAGATTCGAAGTGCGGGACTTTATGATGAAATCTGGCAAGCCTTCGCTGTGCTCCTGCCGGTCCGCACTGTCGGAGTCATGGGCGATCACCGCACCTATGACTATGTCTGTGCCGTTCGCGCCGTAACCAGCACTGATGGGATGACAGCTGATATCTATCCTTTTGAGTCAGCGTTTTTGAGCCGAGTGGCGACGCGGATCATCAACGAAGTGAAGGGCATCAACCGCGTCGTTTATGATTACACCAGCAAACCGCCCGGAACGATTGAGTGGGAGTGAGGTTGAAAACGGCCGATTCAGCTTGTGCATTTGGTGCAGCTTTTGGATTGCTCCACAAATTGACCCTGGATTACATAGGCTATCATTCTGAATTCGTTGGTGTGAGCGCGATAGAGCGAGATTGAGCGGTGGGTCCTGTCTAGCAGGACGTGTTTAGCGCAGCGGCACTTGTAAACAGGCGCGGCGATAAGGATTGGCTCCATTGCCGAAAATTTCTTACGCAAATCAGACAGCCTAATTTCACAGGTGACAGGAAACATATCTCGTACCCGTAGACTGTGGTTTTGTACGTAGGCCCCGTTTTTTTCAATTCCCCAGACGGTATACAGATCACCTAGTTCATCTCGACTTTGGATTTCGAAACAATCTACATGAGCCTTATTTTTGACGAGTGATCTCCAGTTGACCGGAATCCGGATGTCCTCATAAAAATGAAGCATAAATTGTTCTGCACTGATGGCCCCAATTTCTTGCACACTCTCACTCCCCAAATAAATCTGCATGTGTTCCCGTCCGCGCGAGATAGAGCTCCTTGTCGCTTGTCCGCTCGTTTGGCATCCTTTCGAAATGCGGTCGACCGAATGACTTCACGCACCCCTATATGCCAAGATCGTCAAACAGAGCGTCGGCAGACGCGAACCGCTTGCCTTTTCCAGCATCAAGCTCTTTCATGGCCGCGACGCTTTCAGAATTGGGTACTTTCACATCGAAGGGCAGCCGCTTTTCGTCTGCGATGCGGCGCATCATCATGCGTATCGCATCGGACACGGAAAGCCCCATTGCCGCCAGTGCAGCACTGGCCTCGGTTTTGGTGAGCGTATCAATCCGCGCGCGGACACTATCGTTGGCTAACATGACTGTCCCTTTCAATTGTTGTCTCAATGTAGCTACAACTTCCAACAAGGTCAAATGGAAACGCCTTGACCAACCCTCTTGGTCAAGCTAATTCAACTGCGATGACAATCCACGTCAACATCGGCGAAGCCAAAACGCGGTTTTCTGAACTTTGTGCAGCGGCGCTGCGCGGGGAGGATGTGATTGTGCAGAATGCTGGCGTGCCTAAGCTTAGGCTGGTTCCTATTGAAGATGAGGCGCTTTTGCGCCGCACGGCCTCTGCGGCTAAGCGTGCCGCTGCCATTGGTTTTGCGCGCGAAAAATATGCTCATTTGCCGCCTGAGATGTTCGACGTGCCGCGCCGCATGACCGATGAAGAGCTAAATGATCGCGACAATCGGAAATTTGGTGCGGCTTCTTCTTGATACGCAAATATTAATTTGGATGGTGAACGGCGACAGGCGGCTGACGCCCTCCTTCGTCACTGCCCTTCAAAATCCCGATGCGACACTCCACGTCAGCGCAGTTACAGCGTATGAGTATGCAGATCTTCAAAATCGAAAGCGCATCCCGGTGGATGAGCCCTTGGCGGAACTGATAGATAGGTTTGACCTATCGATTGAACCGTTTCCCGCGAATTGCTGGCAAGTGGCGGCGTTGCTGCCGGATATTCACCGAGACCCGGTTGACCGGATGTTGATTGCCCATGCTTTGTCGGCGGATATGACGCTTGTGACAGCTGACCAATTTATCCGCCGATATTCTGTTGCGTTAGTCTAACCCTTCACTTCACCCGCGCCCTGAACTTTATGGAAAAGCTTGTCGCGCCGCTGAGTGCTGCGGCCATGCTGCCAGTCGGCGTTACTTTGATCCGGCGGACGTTCGTGTCATAGCCCGCAGTTGGCACATAGGTGAAATCAGTTCCTGTGGTGAACAGTGAATAGATAACTGTCGCGCCGCCGCAACACGCGACACTGCTGGTCGGCGTACCATCAACAAAAACGACATTCTGGATACCTGCTGTGCCAGGATCAATATCGCCATTAAAAAAATCAATCTCAGGCGGCAATGGGTCTGTGATGTAAAGTGTGCCTGCGTCCACGGGGCCCGACGGGTTCGTGATTTGAATGGTGTAAAATAAGTCAGCGCCTGGAATGACGAAGCGGGTGTCCCCCACAGTGTCGACCATTTGCGATGACTTGACGAGTGTCAGGGGTAGGTTCGGAACAGAGCAAAACGGTAATTGTGCTTGTGTGGGTGCGATCGCGCTCGCCTGGCCAGTTGCGCCGCGCGTTGCGCCGTTTGGAATGAATTCAGTCAGCGAGGATGAACCGGTGGTGCCGTTAACGCCCCCTGCTGCAACGGCCGAAACGGGCGTGCTGGAAACCGCGATTACACCGCCCCCACCGCCGCCGCCAGGGCCTTCGCTTTCTGCACTTGTGATAAGCTGGTTGCCGCCTGCGCCGCCGCTGGCTTGAAACACGACACTGCCGGGTGAGCCCGTGCGCATGATGATTGTGCCGCCGCCGCCGCCGCCGCCAGGGGCATCGTTATTTCCACCTGTGCTGTTGGCGCCGGCAGAGCCGTTCACACTCACCTGACCTGAGCCTGTCATTGTGTTTGCAAGGATGAACACCAAGCCGCCACCCCGCCCGCCAGCACCGCCAGCATTGTTGTTCGCGTCTCCAGCGCCGCCGCCGCCGCCCAAATAGGCACGCTGAGCGGTAACATAAGTCATCGGACGGCCGCCGCGACCGCCTACTTCTTGCCGCTTGTCTCCGCTCCAACTGGCAGCGCCGGGCGCAACTGTAAGGGCGTCCTGATTGCTGCCACCGTAAGTATATCCGCCGCGCCCTCCCCCAGAATTGGTTGTTGTGGATGTGAGGCTAGGGTCCAGATTCCAGGCATTCGCCCAGTTTGCAGTGGCTAGGCTGGGATTGCCGAGCCCCGCCCAAGCAACCCCATTATCACCATTTGCGCCGCCGCCACCGCCGCCGTTGTGGCCGTTTCCACCGCCACCGCCGTTGGCCGGTGCCCCGCGACCGTAGCGGCCAGTGCCGTCATAATCGGCCTGAAACCCTGCAATGCTCTCCCCTTTTTCAGCGCCGTTTGCATCCGACGTAGACCGATATCCAAAATAGGTTGATCCGACGGTGGTTGTGTTATTGTCAAGCACGCCCCCCCGAAACCCTGCTCCAGACGCTGTGATGGCTCCGTTATTCGACAGCGTGCCAGTGACATTCAGAGCGACAATGCCGCCGCGCGCGCCGTCCCACGGCAGAGCAGAAATGGAGCCGCCGCTTGAAATGGTCAAATTTCGATATTGCGGCACGCGGATCACCTGAGCGCGCCCCGACACGTCGAAGCTATTCTTCAATCCCGCACAGCTGCCGCCATAAGTTGCCAACGTGATGGTGTTCGCTGAAATTGACGCCACTGTCTGATATTCCCAGCGACCAGCATTGTTCAGCGCTGTTATGGCACCGTAAGCTGCGGTATCCGCCGTTGAAATAGTTGCGCCTTGAGCCTGGTAAATCAGGATCAGATCCCCCGGAGCAAGGGTCGGCAGATTTGCAGCGAGGCCAGTCACTGTCACGCTTGGCGCACCGATGGATGCCGACGTTGAGAGGGCAGCATATTGGTTTACGGTCACGGCAGTGGAAATCGTCACATCACCGTCCTTGCCAGGCGTCTCTGCAAAAGCCAGCCCCGCGCAAGCGGCCACAGCAAGCAGTGCGCTGCCGACGCGGACAAAGACTTTGCCAAAAATGCAGGCGGTGTGTGACGTAAAACGCATTGCTAATCTGATCCATGCCGGATGATGAGGTGGCGTAGCAGGAACAAGCTTAACGACCTGTCTTCCCGGTAAAGAATTTACATTTGGTCTGACGCGAGGCTTTTTACGTGAGGCTTTTTACGTGAAGCGCGTGACAAGCGCTCGTTTGTCCGCGATGAGTTTCATCACTGGAAGCAAAACAGGAAAAAGCTGATGAAAGCCATTCACCTAAACGCGCCTGCATCGTTGGACAATTTGCAACTTGCCGATTTGCCCGATCCGGCCGCACCCGGCCCCGGAGAAATATCAGTTCGCATCCGCGCAAGCTCACTTAATTTTCATGACTATGCCGTGGTAAAGGGTATGTTACCAACGGCGGATAAGCGCATCCCGATGTCAGACGGGGCCGGCGAAGTGACTGCGATTGGTGCAGGGGTCACTGATTATGCAGTAGGCGATGCCGTTGTCTCTACTTTCTTCCCAACCTGGCTAGACGGCCTGCCACCAGTCAGTGGCTTCAAGCTGGTGCCGGGCGACGGAATTGACGGCTACGCGCGTGAAGTGGTGGTGGCCCCGGCAACTTGGTTCACCAAATCACCAAAGGGTTTCACCCATAGTGAGGCGGCAACGCTGACATGCGCAGCCTTGACTGCTTGGCGTGCTCTGGTCGTCGATGGTCAGTTGAAGCCTGGTTCGACTGTGCTTGTTCAGGGCACCGGCGGTGTGTCGATCTTTGCGCTCCAACTGGCCAAGGCCATGGGCGCGACGGTCATCGCGACATCATCGTCGAATGATAAGCTAAACCGGTTAAAGGCCCTTGGTGCGGATCATCTGATCAATTACAAAGAACAGGAAAAATGGGGTGCCGCAGTGCTTGGCCTGACAGGGGGCTTTGGCGTGGATCATGTGGTGGAAGTCGGCGGCGCAGGCACGCTTGACCAGTCCATGATTGCAACGCGGATCGGCGGCCATGTGGCACTCATCGGTGTGCTATCTGGGTTTCAGGGGCCAGTGGCGACAGCACTGCTCATGTCGAAAAACCTCCGGGTGCAGGGGCTGACCGTGGGCAGCCGCCAGCATCAGCTTGACATGATCGCCGCGATTGATGCGACTGGTATCAAGCCCGTTCTGGACAAGCATTTCCCGCTCGCTCAATTGGCAGACGCCTTCCGCTACCAAGAAACTGGTGCGCATTTTGGCAAGATCATTGTGGATATTTGACACTCCTTACATTAAGTAAGGCGCTGGATCGGAGGACGTTAATGACCACAATCACGATGACCACCAAAGGCCAAGTCACTTTGCCTGCCGCCACGCGGGCTAAATTGCGGCTGGTCGCAGGAACACAACTCATAGTGACGGAGAATGACAGAGGCGAGATTGTCCTTCGGCCGAAAACGGGAGATATCCGGCGCTTGAAGGGTATCGTTAAATATGACGGCCCGCCGGTGTCTATCGAGGATATGGACCGAGGGATTGCTGAAGCCGTCGCCCAACGTATGCGGCGGTGCGAATGATTGCGCTCGATACTAATGTCCTATTGCGATATTTCGTTCAGGACGGGGGCATTCAAGCCAGTATTGCGACACAACTGATTGAAGAAGAATTGAGCTTGAGCGATCAAGGATTTGTCTCGCTTGCTGTGGTTTGCGAATTGGTGTGGGCACTCGACACAACATATCGGCAGACGCAAACGTCGATTAACGGCGTTTTGCGGGAGTTGATTGAGGCACCTCAGATCCACATCGAACAACAAGAATTAGTAACGGCAGCCATATCGGAAGCGGCGGGTGATATTGCAGATACAATCATCCATCTTGTCGGAAAATCAAAAGGCTGCACCAAGACCGTTACGTTTGATAGGAAATTTGCCCGCGTCCCGGGCGTGGAGCTTCTTACGACATGACTATCACCCTTTACGGCATTCCCAATTGTGACACTGTGAAAAAGGCGCGTGTCTGGCTTGAGGAGCGTGGCATCGCTTACAGTTTTCATGACTATAAAAAGGCAGGGGCTGATGCGGGTCAGCTGGCGCAGTGGTGCGATGTGGTCGGATGGGAAGCAGTGATCAACCGCGCGGGCACAACGTTCAAGAAACTTGCAGACGCCGATAAAGCGGACTTGACCCAAGCCAAGGCCATTGCGCTGATGGTGGGTCAGCCGTCCATGATCAAACGGCCTGTGGTTGAACATCCCGGCGGGCTGCTGGTAGGGTTCAAAACAGATGTCTGGGCAGCGGCGCTCAGTTGATGCCCACGGTGATGACACATGCGCTGCTGCCATTAGCAGCTGGTCTTATCGTCGGGCCAGCGCGAGTGCCGCCACGGGTTATCGCTGCGGGAATGATGCTGGCCATGCTGCCAGACGCGGACGTAATCGGTTTTCGACTTGGCGTTGAATATGGCGACACGTGGGGCCACCGGGGGGCAAGCCATAGTTTTGTCGCAGCAGCTATAGTCGGACCATTGGTCGCTCTGCTGCTCAGGCCAAGTCGGTTCGCTTGGGTTGCCGCGTTTCTCGTCTGCGCCGTGGCATCGCACGGTTTGCTGGACACAGCGACCAACGGCGGGCTTGGCGCTGCCTTGTTCTGGCCCTTTGCAGATGTTCGGATCCACGCCCCCTTTACGCCCATTGCAGTGTCGCCAATTGGCCTCAGCAATTTCCTCAGTGCGCGCGGCATGGCAGTACTGGCGTCTGAGGCGCGCTGGGTTTGGCTGCCTTGTTTACTTTGCATTGGTGCGGCATTTGCCATCCGCCGTCTCACATCTTCATCCGCGAAAGGATCTTCATGACACGCACGCTCATTTCCTCCGGCTCCCCCTTTGAAGCACAAGTCGGCTACAGCCGTGCCGTGGTGCAAGGGGACTGGTGCTTTGTCGCGGGAACAACAGGGCCTGCGCCCGACGGATCAGGCTTTCCCGGCAGCGTGGCAGAACAAGTCAGCAATGCGCTGGCGATTGTCGGCAAAGCCCTGGCCGATGCAGGATTTTCATTCGCTGATGTTGTCCGCGCGACTTATTACATCACTGACGCGTCCTATTGGGACTTGATTGGCCCGCCGCTTGGTGCCGTGTTTGGCGATATCCGGCCTGCGGCAACTTGCGTGGTGTGCAGCCTGATCAAGCCAGAAATGAAATTCGAAGTTGAAGTAACGGCCTTACGGCGCTCAGCATGACTGCTGCCGTGTCACGCGACTGTCACGGGTTCGGATCAAGGATATGACATGCAACTTCATTCACTCTTCATGGCAGCGGTCCTGGCAATGACCATATCGCCTGCGTCCGCTGCCCCCATCCTGATTGCGCACCGCGGAGCGTCAGGGGATCGGCCCGAACATACGATTGCAGCTTACACATTGGCGATTGAGCAAGGTGCGGATTTTATTGAGCCTGACCTCGTGTTGACCAAAGACGGCGTCCTTGTCGCGCGCCACGAAAATGAGATTTCAGAAACGACCGATATTGCGGCGCACCCGGAATTTGCCAACCGCAAAGCCACCAAGATTATCGATGGCCAGACCGTGACGGGCTGGTTCACTGAAGACCTAACGCTTGTAGAACTCCAAACTCTGCGCGCGAAAGAGCGTCTTCCCCAATTACGCCCGTCGAACATGGCCTATGACGGCCAGCTCACTGTGCCAACATTTGATGAGATTCTCACCTTGGCGCGCGACGCCTCAACACGAGACGGCCGCGTCGTTGGCCTTTATCCTGAAACCAAGCACCCAAGCTACTTTGCTTCAATTGGCCTTCCCCACGAAACTGCGCTGCTGAAAAGTTTAGCAGCATTCGGCCATACGGACGCCCGTGCGCCGGTTTTTATTCAGTCCTTTGAAGTGGGCAATTTGAGAGCACTCAGGTCCAAGACCAAGTTGCGGCTGATCCAGTTGATGGATAGCGAAGGTGGCCCCGCTGATCAGCCGACGCTTCGTTACGCGGACATGGCAACAACGAAAGGGCTAAGGGCGATAGCCCGCTATGCGAACGGAATTGGACCGAACAAGGCCATGATCATCCCCCGCGCGGCGGACGGATCACTCGGCGAGCCGACTTCCTTGGTCGCCGCCGCTCACAAAGCAAGCTTAAAAGTGCATCCGTGGACCTTTCGTGCGGAAAACCACTTCCTGCCAACAGGCCTGAAGTCAGACGCGGACCCGCAATCGCGCGGCGATCTAGCGGCTGAGATCAAGGCCTTTATTGCGGCAGGTGTTGACGGGCTGTTCAGCGATCATCCCGGTTTAGCGCGCGCTGCAATGGCCCGCACAGCCAAATAAGCGCGTTTGATTGCGTGCTAATTGCCGATATGCTTGATAAGAGCCTGACATCCGTGGCAACAGATTTTGCCACTCGCCAATAAGACGTCAGGACCCTTTGGTAATGTCTACAACCTTCACCTTTGATACTTCGACAAGCCGGGCTAACCCCATTTCGGCACCGATGAAACGCCTGACGGTGCCGCGCATTCGCCAAAGCAAGGGCGGCGCGCCGCTTGTCATGCTGACGGCTTACACAGTCCGCATGGCGCAATTGCTTGATCCGCACTGTGACATGCTGCTGGTTGGCGATTCGCTGGGCCAAGTGATTTACGGCCTGCCCCATACCGTTGCCGTGACGATGGAAATGATGGCCGCGCACGGGGCAGCAGTGGTGCGGGGCAGCTATCAGGCCGCAGTCATCGTCGACATGCCCTTTGGCAGCTACGAAGCTTCGCCAGAGCTTGCCTTCACCAATGCAGCCCGGTTGTTGAAGGAAACCGGTGCTGCTGCTGTGAAAATGGAAGGCGGCAAAGTGATTGCGCCGACGATTGAGTTCCTCACCCAACGGGGCATTCCCGTCATGGGCCATGTTGGTTTGACCCCGCAAGCGGTCAACATATTGGGCGGCTACGGCGTGCGCGGCAAAAGTGCTGAAGAAGCCCAGTCGATTGTTGAAGACGCGGTAGCCGTGGCCGATGCTGGCGCCTTTTCAATAGTTATCGAAGGCGTAATGGAACCCATTGCCATTGAAATTACCAAGCGAGTCCCCTGCCCGACGATTGGCATTGGCGCGTCCAATCAATGTGACGGCCAAGTGCTTGTTACAGAGGACATGCTGGGGCTATTTGAGCGGACGCCAAAGTTCGTGAAGCGTTTTGCCGATATGTCCAAATATGTGGCTGGCGCAGTTGAAAGCTATGCCAGCGAAGTGCGGACACGCGAATTCCCGACCCCTGACCAGACTTATCGGTCAAAGGTGTAGCATCCTTGCCACTGAGTTAGGTGACACGCAATTTATCACAGGATCGCATTATGCCCACCACCGCTAACTTTGATTTTGCCCTTGGCGACAATGCAGACATGATCCGCGACAGCGCGGCACGTTTTGCTGACGAGAAAATTGCGCCGCTAGCAGCAAAGATCGATGCCGAGGATTGGTTTCCAACTGAACTTTGGCCGCAGATGGGGGCACTCGGCCTACACGGCATTACCGTTCCTGAAAGTGACGGCGGGCTGGGCCTTGGCTATCTTGAACATGTGGTCGCCCAGGAAGAAGTAGCGCGAGCATCGGCATCTGTAGGCTTGTCCTACGGCGCGCACAGCAACTTATGCGTCAACCAGATTGCGCGCTGGGCCAATTCTGAACAGAAAGCCAGATATCTGCCAAAGCTGATCTCCGGCGAGCATGTTGGGTCGCTCGCCATGTCAGAAGCAGGGGCAGGCAGCGACGTCGTCTCAATGAAGCTGAAGGCGGACAAAGTGCAAGGCGGATACGTGTTGAACGGCACCAAGTTCTGGATCACCAACGCCGCCTATGCCGACACGCTGGTCGTCTATGCAAAAACGGGTGAGGGATCAGGCGGCATCACGACTTTCCTGATCGAGCGCGACATGCCCGGGTTCAGCATCGGCCAGAAGATCGACAAAATGGGCATGCGCGGATCGCCGACGGCAGAGCTGGTGTTCACTGATTGCGAAGTGCCTGATGAAAATGTGATGGGCGCTATTCACGGCGGCGTCGGCATCTTGATGTCGGGTCTGGATTATGAACGCACAGTGCTGGCGGGCATCCAGCTGGGCATCATGCAGGCCTGCCTGGACGTCGTCATCCCGTTCGTGCGGGAGCGCAAGCAGTTTGGCAAAGCGGTCGGAAGCTTCCAGCTGATGCAAGGCAAGATTGCCGACATGTATGTGGCCCTGAATTCAGCCCGGGCTTATGTTTATGCAGTCGCCAAATCCTGCGACGCCGGGCGGACGACACGCTTTGACGCCGCCGGTGCTATTCTGCTCGCCAGCGAAAACGCAGTCAAAGTCGCGAACGAGGCGATCCAGGCGCTGGGCGGGGCAGGTTACACCAAGGATTGGCCCGTCGAACGCTTTTACCGCGATGCCAAATTGCTGGATATCGGCGCAGGGACCAATGAGATCCGGCGGATGCTGATCGGGCGGGAGTTGATTGGGGCATGAGCAAATTACCTAGAAAGCAGATCTTTGATTTGGCTGGCGAAAGCCAACTTAATGAAGATGGAAGTCATCGGCAGAAGACCCTCCAACAGTGTTTGCCTGCTCACTTGGTCACTCTTGAACGCCAACCGCGCAACCCTCACGATCCCAATGCAATCTTAGTTGTCCATCAAGTCACCGGGAAAGGCATAGGGTACATTCCTCGGGAAGATGCTGCGGAGCTAGCGGCAGCCCTCGACGCAGGCGTTCAAACTAAAGCACGCATCCACGAGTTGACTGGTGGGTTGAAGGGCTATCCGAGTTTTGGATGTCGTATTTGCGTTGTTGCGTTGGATAAGACGTTTCGCGAGGCCAAAGAGCTTTCAGGCGATCAAGAGTATTACGAGCACGCGCCGACGTGGCGCAAATCATCACGTCCTAAAGTAACTCAACGGACGTCGAGTAAAGGAAAATCGGCGAGCATCTTCTCCCTAATTGCGAAGTTGCTAAAATGACCGCACCCACTCTCACCACCGTCTACAACCCCGACGACGAGAAAACCCGGGCCAACGCTGCACATAACCACGCATTACGCGATGCACTCTGGGCCAAGGTCGCCGAAGCCGCGCTGGGTGGAAATGAAAAATCGCGGGAGCGGCACACGGCGCGCGGGAAGCTGCTCCCCCGTGAGCGCGTTGAACGGCTGCTTGATCCCGGGTCGCCGCTTCTGGAGATT
>JANPCO010000042.1:0-2792 GCA_031430995.1 Sphingomonadales bacterium
TATTGTCACCTATTCCGAAACACGCGCTAATTTGAAAGCCATAATGGACAGGGTCGTGAATGACCATGTGCCCATCGCGATCACACGCCAGCGCGGCAAACCAGTTGTCATGGTCGATCTGGATGACTGGAATGCTATGGCAGAGACGCGCTATTTGCTGTCAACGCCGAATAATGCACGGATTCTTATGGAATCCATCGCTGAACTCGACGCAGGAAAAGGTGTTGTGCGTGAATTGATTGAGCCTTGATCACCGCCTTTTCAGATCGCGGGTGGCACCAGTATATTGCCACCTACGAAGCCGACGTAAAGCAGCTGAAAAAACTTAACGCTTTGATTGAAGAGTGTCGACGCCACCCGTGCACAGGAACAGGCAAGCCCGAGCCGCTGAAGGATAATCTCAAAGGCTGGTGGTCGCGGCGGATTTCGCAGGAACATCGCTTGGTTTACCGAATAACGGGAAGTGGAGACTTCCAGACATTGGAAATCGCGCAGTGCCGGTTTCACTATTGAGGAGCGACACATCCAGCATTTGCATGACACGTGTCTTTTGCCACGCTATCCGTCGTCTCATGATCAACCGTGCCGTTTTCCTTTTTGCCCTGACACTGTCGGCCCCGATGTTCGGCCAGACACCGACGCCTCCTGTTGGCGCCAAGCCCAAACCCACCACTGTTTATGTCGCGATGACAACAACTGCGGGCACGATTACGATTGAGATGGAGCGCGAAAAGGCCCCAATCACATCAGCGAACTTCCTGCGCTATGTCGATCAGCGTCGCTTTGATGGAATTAGTTTTTACCGCCGCGTGCAAACGCCGGGGACGACGGATCAGGGCTTCATTCAGGGCGGCACTCAAGACCCCAAGCGGCTTATGCCCCCTATTGCCCATGAACCGACCACCAAAACCGGCCTGAGCCATGTTGACGGTGCATTATCAGCGCCGCGCTGGGCGCCAGGCACTGCGCGCGGAGACTTTACGATCATGTCAGGTGACGCCAAATGGATGGATGCGGACCCCAAAGCGCCCGGCGATAATCTGGGCTATGCCGTGTTCGCTCGCGTTATCGACGGCATGGATGTCGTCCGCAAAATCCTGGTCGCGCCAGTTTCAACCACCAAAGGCGACGGCGTGATGCGCGGGCAAATGCTGGAGCCGCAGATCAGGATCATCACGATGCGGCGGGTGACGCCCAAGCCAACCGCGCCGACAGCGCCTTTGCCCGGCACCGCACCAGCTCCCAAAATTTAATCGAAATTTACCATATTCGCCGCTAGGGCCTTGTGATGACCACCGCGCCCCGCATTGCCATCATCCTGCCTTGCTATAACGAAGCCGCAGCGATTGCGCAGACTGTGGCAGATTTCAGGGCGGCACTGCCCGGCGCGACTGTGTATGTTTATGACAATAATAGCAGCGATGCGACAGTCGCCGTCGCCCGCGCGGCAGGGGCCATTGTCCGCACCGAGAAAATGCAAGGCAAAGGCCATGTCGTCCGCCGGATGTTTGCCGACGTCGAAGCTGATGTGTATGTCATGGCCGACGGCGATGCGACCTATGAGGCTGCTGCGGCCCCGGCCCTTGTTCAGCGCTTGATTGACGAAAATCTCGACATGGTTGTCGGCGCGCGCAAATCGGAAGTTGAAGCCGCTTACCGGCGCGGGCATAAATTTGGCAACGCCATGCTCACTGGCATGCTGGCATGGCTGTTTGGGCGAAGTTTTAGCGATATCCTGTCGGGATACCGGGTCTTTTCGCGCCGTTTTGTCAAAAGCTTCCCCGTGCTTTCGTCCGGGTTTGAGATTGAGACAGAAATCAGCGTGCACTCCCTTGAACTGCGCATGCCCGTTGCGGAAGTTGTGACGGCCTATGCCGCGCGGCCAGAAGGCTCTGAATCCAAACTCAGCACCTACCGCGATGGCTGGCGCATCCTGAACACAATCATCCGCTTGTTCCGTTATGAACGGCCACTGGTGTTCTTTGGCGGAATTGCCGCTGTCTTCATGATGATGGCCATCATCCTTGCCGTGCCGCTCGTGATGACATTTCTGGAGATCGGGCTGGTTCCGCGCTTCCCCACGGCGATCCTTGCGACAGGATTGGTGATCCTATCTGCTCTCAACGGCATGTGCGGCTTGATCCTCGACACGGTCGTGCGCGGGCGGCTGGAGGTGCGGCGATTGGCTTACCTCGGGTTCCCGGCACCCGGCAATTCTCCCCCTGCCTGACCCTTTTGCCATCATGTTGCCATGATGAGATGGTGTAAACAGCACCCACAGAGCCTATATGATCGAAATGAACGCACAAACCTTAGGAGCCAACCTCGCCTTTGACTTGCCCCAGCAGGACGCGCCTCCGCGCGCTAAGGAAGATATGGCAATGATGCGAGCAGCGTCGGAATTGACGCGCGATCTGACCACGCCGCGGCCTGCGATTTATTGGGCAGACTTCACGGCCTCTGCCGCAATTGGTTATGGTGCGCTTGGGCTTGCAATCAGTGCGCCGACGATGCCCGGCCTGATCGGCTGGTCGCTGCTTGCAATTCTCGCGCTCTACCGCGCGGGGAGTTTCATACATGAATTAACCCACATCAAACAGAGCGCAGTGCCGGGTTTCCGCACGGTCTGGAACCTGCTGCTGGGCATTCCTATGATGATCCCGTCGTTCATGTATGAAGGCGTGCATAGCCTCCACCATGCCCGCACGCGTTATGGCACTGCTGAAGACCCTGAATATCTTCCGCTTGCGCTGATGAAGCCGTGGACGTTGCCGCTATTTGTGGTGGCATCA
>JANPCO010000043.1:0-2478 GCA_031430995.1 Sphingomonadales bacterium
GCGCTTTTGCGGGTCTTTCAAGATCTCATAAGCTTCGCTGATAGCTTTGAATTTTGCTTCGGACTCGTGACATCCGGGGTTTTTATCCGGGTGAAACCGCATCGCGAGCTTGCGATAGGCAGATTTGATCACTCCGTCTTCAGCAGAGCGTTCAACTTCTAACAACTCATAATAATCGTCGGACATGCCTTAAGCCCTCTCCCCGGCCCTCTCCCCTGATGGGGAGAGGGAGATGGCTGTTACTTCTTGTCGTCGACTTCCGAAAACTCGGCGTCCACCACATTGTCGTCATCCGCTGGTGCCTCTGCACCAGGAGACGCAGCAGCGGCTTGTTCCTTTTCGTAAATCGCCTGGCCCAGTTTCATGGCAACTTGTGCCAGGGCTGCGGCCTTTTCCTTCATCGCCTCTGCGTCGCCGCCTTCAACGGCTGTCTTGGCTTCGGCAATGGCCGTTTCGATTTCGGTCTTAGTCGCATCGTCCACCTTGTCGCCGTGCTCAGCAATCTGGCGTTCGGTGCTGTGGATCAGGCTTTCGGCATTATTCTTGGCTTCAGCGGCATCGCGACGCTTTTTGTCCTCTTCGGCAAATTGCTCCGCATCACGGACCATCTGGTCAATGTCAGCATCGGACAAGCCACCGGAGGCCTGGATCTTGATCTGCTGTTCTTTGCCTGTGCCTTTGTCCTTGGCGTTAACGCTGACCAGACCGTTTGCGTCGATATCGAACGTGACTTCAATCTGCGGAACGCCACGCGGCGCAGGCGGAATGCCGACAAGATCGAAATTACCAAGCAGCTTATTATCCGCTGCCATTTCGCGTTCGCCCTGGAACACGCGAATGGTAACGGCGCCTTGGTTATCGTCCGCCGTGGAATAAACCTGGCTCTTCTTCGTCGGGATTGTCGTGTTGCGATCAATCATCCGCGTGAACACACCGCCGAGCGTTTCAATACCAAGCGACAGTGGCGTCACATCGAGCAGAAGGACATCCTTCACATCGCCTTGCAACACGCCTGCCTGGATCGCCGCGCCCATGGCAACGACTTCATCAGGGTTCACGCCTGTGTGTGGTTCCTTGCCAAAGAAATCCTTCACCACTTCGCGAACGCGCGGCATCCGGGTCATCCCGCCGACCAGCACAACTTCGCTAATGTCAGCAGCTTTCAGGCCCGCATCGGCAAGGGCTTTCTTGCAGGGGTCAAGCGTGCGCTTGATCAAGCTTTCAACCATTTTCTCAAGGTCAGACCGGGTGATGGTTTTTACCAAATGCTTCGGCCCGGTTGCGTCTGCTGTGATGAACGGCAGGTTCACTTCCGTGCTCTGCGCTGACGAAAGCTCAATTTTTGCCTTTTCAGCCGCTTCGCGCAGACGTTGCAGGGCCAGCTTGTCAGACTTCAGGTCAATGCCTTCGGCTTTTTTGAATTCAGCAGCCAAGAATTCCAGGATCGTTGCATCAAAATCTTCGCCACCCAGGAACGTGTCGCCGTTGGTGGACTTCACTTCAAACACGCCGTCTCCGATTTCAAGGATCGAAATGTCAAATGTGCCGCCGCCAAGGTCATAAACTGCAATCAGTTTGCCGTCATTCTTGTCGAGACCGTAGGCAAGGGCCGCCGCGGTCGGCTCGTTGATGATGCGCAACACTTCGAGGCCCGCAATCTGGCCCGCATCCTTGGTGGCCTGACGCTGAGCATCGTTGAAATAAGCAGGAACGGTAATTACCGCTTGTGTCACTGCTTCGCCAAGGTAGCTTTCAGCGGTTTCCTTCATCTTTTGTAGGGTGAAGGCGGAAATTTGTGACGGCGAATAATCTTCACCGCCAGCTTTCACCCACGCGTCGCCAGTTTTGCCCTTGACGATAGAATAGGGAACGAGGCCCATATCCTTCTTCGTCATCGGATCATCAAACCGGCGACCGATCAGGCGCTTCACCGCGAAAATGGTATTTTCCGGGTTGGTCACAGCCTGACGTTTGGCGGGCTGGCCGATCAGGCGTTCGCCGTCCTTAGCAAAGGCGACAATCGACGGCGTTGTGCGCGCGCCTTCGCTATTTTCAATAACCTTGGGCGTGCCGCCTTCCATTACGGAAACGCAGCTGTTCGTTGTGCCAAGATCGATACCAATTACTTTTGCCATATTGTCTTCACCCCAAATGGTCCGTTGTTAACGGTTCTGAACCGCGCCCCCACAGACGCGCGCTGAACCAGTGTCGAACTCGGATATAGGAAGCCTTTTGCTTGCCGCAAGGTTTGCAGGCGATTAGACCCTGGTTTTTGCAAGTGGAAAAGCCCGATATGCGACAGTTAGCCCTCATACTACCGTTGATAGCGCTCATGTCCTGCGGTTCCAAACCCGTCGAAGGCGTTACAAATGCGCGGATCACGCTGCCTGCCGTCGCTGGCCGCCCCGGGGCCGCCTATTTTACACTGAACGGAGGAGAGCAGGACAATCGCCTGATGCAAGTGACTTCGCCGCAAGT
>JANPCO010000044.1:0-7606 GCA_031430995.1 Sphingomonadales bacterium
CAAACGATAACGCATGGCGCGAAGCGACATTCCATTTAGTGCAAGGAGTGGCGGCGTGAGCGAAGAAGAGTTCAAAATGCCGCCGAAATTCACGTTTGATGAATACTACGAGATGCTCAAGGAATTTGTGAATGACCCCAAGGCAAGGGAGGCGCTCACGACTTATGATTCAGAGGATGCTGCGGGGCGTGGTGAATTGCTTGATGGTTCTCAGTGTTCGGAACTGGCGTTTGAGTCCTATTCAGATTTCAAAATCGCGGGTTGGAATATCTTGGCCAAGAATGGCTGGCCGACTTATCGTCAAGTTGTGAACATAAAAGACATGGAACGACGCTTTGACGTCTTTCATTCGGGCGATACCCTTTGGAAATTAACTCGACGCCTTATCCGCAAGGAGCCCAAACAAAAGGGCTGGGATTTCCAAGACTATGACTTTGAAATCAAAGACCGAAAAAGCGTTCTCTGCCTTTTGAAAATGTGGCACAAAAGATATTCAAAACATACGGAAATGCCTTATTTTTTGACGGCGGGGGATGAATGATGACAAATAATTACATCGTGGTTGATACTGTTGCCATTCAAAACCTTTTTGCTGGCGGTGGGACGACGTCATGGGGGCAGCTTCTTACTGACGGTAGGAAAGTTGTTTTTTCCTCTGTTATTCGTGATGAACTTCGAGACGCCCCCGGCGATATAGCCCGGGTATTTGAAAACTGGGCTGCGGCCAGCAACATCCAAGCCGTCGATTTCGAACTCCCGGATTTACGTCGTCCCGACGGAAGTTTAAGGCCAGACGCTGGCGATAAGGTCCTCCGCGCGTTAATGGACCCGCAAAATGTCGATGCCCAAGCGGCGATGCGCTTTGCTGGCATTCCAGCAAACGGAACTCTCCGTCTTTTGACTGATGATGCCAGCTTTTTGCGCAAAGTTTGCATTACGGTGACAGTGCATTAAAATACGCACTTCACGCAACACCTTAGCGGCGAACTCTCACTAAACTACCGTCCATCTCGGGCGAATGGTTCGTGCCACCGGTTTCCCGCAATGCAACGGTACGCCGAAAGCAAGTGACAAAAACGCTAAACCAAACGCGTTGATTCTGTTGGCCGATGTGCCAGTGGGCTGAGCCTGGTCAGGCCAGGCCCGATACCAGCATCTTACTTAATCTTGGCTTCTTTGAATTCCACATGCTTGCGGACGACAGGATCATATTTACGGAACGAGAATTTTTCCGTCTTCGTGCGCGGGTTCTTTTTGGTCACATAATAAAAGCCAGTATCAGCTGTGCTGACGAGCTTGATCTTGACGGTTGCCGGTTTGGCCATGGCTGGAGCCCTATCGTTAATTGATTAAAATGGAGTCGCGCTTCGACGCGGGATGGTCGCCTTTGCGGTTGGCGGGACCTTTTGTCAACTGGGCGGCGGTGACGGAAACTGAGGAGGTGGTACAGAATCTTTGCAGCTCTTTGGACAGACCCAAACTGTTAACATGACTGTAACCATGTTCTGCCACTCTGCGCCCTGAGCCAACACAGGGAACAGTCAGATGACACCGGCAAGCGACGCCATGAAAACGGTCCGTTCAGGGCTGTTCCAGCAGATCGAGCAGCTAGAAGCTGGCTACAGCGCAATGCCTTTGTCTCAGATCGTCGAGCAAGTTGACGCACTTCGTCGCACAGCGCAGGGGCACGGGCTTGTGCCGCTGGCGGATATGGCGCACGGATTTGAAACGATGCTGGCGTGGTCTCGTGGTGGGCCAGCCATTGCCCCCTGGATTGCCGCGATGAAGGAAGCAGTCACCTGTGAAACCCTTGATCGCCAGTCTGTGCGGGCCTGGCTCGCCGCTTTGGGGCACCGCATCGTTCATTAGGGTGCCTGTATGGATGCGTTGATTCCGGCCCTATTGGCCGTGCTCCTTTCTGAAACAGGCGGGAAAACTCAGGCGCTGGCGCTTGGCTACGGTCTGGCCCGCCGCGTGCGCGAAGGTGTGTCAGCGCTGTTTGTCGCCAGCCTGATTGCCTATGCGGTAGCGGCAATTGGCGGCCATTTCATTGGCCAGATGCTGCCTGCCGAAGCCCGCAGCCTCATTTTCGGGGTCGCGCTGTTGGCGGCTGGCATCCCCATGGTCACGAAGCCAAAAATAGCTCCGGCGTTGCCCATTGGCGGAGGTATGTTCAAATCCATTTTTGGTTTTGCCCGAGCCCAATTCGGCGACGCGGCGCAGTTCATCATATTTGCACTGGCCATGCGCAGCGACAGCCCGGCGTTCGGGGCCATCGGCGGTTTGGCTGGCGTGATGATCGCAGGGTTTCTGCCCATGGCGATGGGCGGGGATTGGGCGGCACCAAGGACGTTACAATTCGCCCGCTGGGCCTGTGCGATCATCCTGACTGTGGTTGGCTTCTGGATCAGCATCAATGCACTTGGCATTGTCAATCGCAGCTAGGTCAATCGCAGCTGGATTTGAAGGCGCGATCGATGCCGGATGGTGCTGCTGGGGAGGATTGAACTCCCGACCTCGTCATTACCAATGACGCGCTCTACCACTGAGCTACAGCAGCCGATTTTGACCGGTATGCAAGCCCGCGCCTATGGACAAAAGGGCTGGACCGGTCAAGGTCTGACTGGCTAAGGGCGGCACATGGCAAAGAAGGACGAAGAAAAGGCCAAGCGATTGGCAGTGGCGCTGCGCGATAACCTGCGCAAGCGTAAGGCGCAGGTCTTGAATGCCCCTTCGGTTCCAGACGCAGTGCCGTTTGTCGAAAAGCCCTAGCGCAGCCTTTGCGCCGTCCCTATGCCACCCCGATGACCTTACGACACTCGCGCCTTCGCGCCTTCACCTTTGGCGTGTTCGGCGCCGTTGCAGCTGCGTTTCTGGCCCTGCCGCCCGCATTTGCCCAAGCCCAAGCCCAAGTAACGGCAAAGACCCAAACCCAAACGCTGGCAAAACCGAATGCCCCCACCGCTGATGCGGTTCCCTGGCTTTATGTGGGCAGTGATATTCCGCGCGATCCCGAATGGCGCTTTGGCGTGCTGCCCAACGGCGTCCGTTATGCGGTTCGCCGTAACGGGGTGCCGCCGGGGCAAGTGTCGATCCGCATTGGCATAGAGGCCGGATCGATGATGGAATCCGATACGGAGCGGGGCTATGCTCATTTCATCGAACATTTGAGTTTTCGCGGGTCGCGCTATGTGATGGACGGTGAGGCCAAGCGCGTCTGGCAGCGTCTGGGCGCGACCTTTGGAAGCGACACCAATGCGTCCACCACCACAACGCAAACCATCTATAAACTCGATTTGCCCAACATCAGCAGCGCGGGCCTTGAAGAAAGCGTCAAGATCCTGTCGGGCATGATGGCTGCACCGAGCATGACGACGCCGGAGGTAGACGCCGAGCGGCGCACTGTGCTGGCCGAAGCACGCGAACAATTTGGCCCGGACTATGAAGCAGGCGCGGCCACGCGGACGCTGTTCTTTTCCGGCCAGCGCTTTGCCGATCGCCCGCCGATTGGCACTGTCGAAGCGCTCAATGCCGCCACATCCGCGTCCATCCGCGCCTTTCATGACCGCTGGTACCGCCCCGAACGCACTGTCATCGCGATTGCCGGGGACGTTGACCCAGCGGTGTTTGAAACGCTGATCAAGACCTATTTTGCCGATTGGAAGGGCAAGGGCGCCAATGTTCCCGATCCTGATTTTGGCAAGCCGACCGCGTCTGCGCAGCCGACCAAAGCCGTCATCGCGCCTAGCCTGCCGCTGGCCGTCAACATGGCATGGACACGGCCGTGGCTGCGCAAGGATGATACCATTGCCTATAATCAGGGCAAACTGGTCGATCTGGTCGCCATTCGCCTGATTAACCGGCGGCTGGAAACAGCGGCGCGGGCCGGCAGCAGTTATTTGCAAGCACAACTGGACCAAGAAGATGTCTCCCGTTCTGCCGATGGAACGTTCATTCAAGTGGTACCGATTGGTGAGGATTGGCGCGCCGCTGTGCGTGATGTGCGCGCCGTCATTGCCGACGCCACAGCAACGCCGCCGGGCCTTGAAGAAATCCGCCGGGAAGCCAATGAATTTGATTCCGCCCTGCAAGTCGCCGTTGAAACCCAGCGCACCGAAGCTGCGGCAAAGCTGGCCGATGACATTTTGCAAGCAGTCGACATTCGCGAAACTGTGGCCACTGCCGAAGTGGCGCGCACGGTGTTTACGGGACTGAAAGATCAGATCACGCCTGCCATGGTGTTGGCCTCTACGCGCAAGCTGTTCGAAGGCGTGGGGCCGCGCGCAGTGATCACATCGCCAAAGATCACGCCGGGGCTGGAAGCTGATCTGGCCAGAGTCATCACCGAACCCGTTCAGGCGCGGCTGGCCTCAGCGATTGGCAAACCCGTGACGATTGCTGATCTGCCGCCGCTCGGCAAACCGGGCAAAGTGGTGAAGGAAAGCAGCACGCCTGAACTTGATCTCACTCAAGCGACATTTGCCAATGGCGTGCGCTTTGTGCATTTTGCCAACCCAGCCGAAAGCGGCAAAGTCTATGTCACAGTGCGCTGGGGCCGGGGTTTGCAGGCATTGCCAACCGACCGGACCACGCCAGCCTGGGCAACATCGCAGGCGCTGATTGCCAGTGGCATCGGCAAGTTTAATCAGGATCAGCTGGACCGGATGACTAGCGGGCGCAAAATCAACTTGCGGGTGGAACTGGCTGATGATGCCTTTGTCATGCGCGGTGAAACCCGGGGCAGCGATCTGGCCGATCAACTTCGGATCATGGCGGCAAAGCTCGCCTTTCCTCGGTGGGACAGCGCCCCGGTGCTACGGGCAAAGGCAGGGTACAAAGCAGGCTATGATGGATTTAACGCATCGCCGCAGGCTGTGCTGGCGCGCGATCTGACCGGCTTGCTCAAAGGCAGCGATCCGCGCTGGACAACGCCAACCCTCGCTGATGCCGAACGGCTGACGCCCGTGGCGTTTTCGGCACTGTGGAAGCCGCTGCTGGCGTCTGGCCCTGTTGAAGTGCTTGTCTTTGGTGATGTGATGCAGGCCGATGCCCGCGCTGCGGTGGCGGCCAGTTTTGGCGCGATGAAACCGCGCAAAGCCGCAGCGCCGGTGTCGCCCCTGTCAACGGGACCCGTGCCCACAGCCGTGCCGATCACTCGCACGCACAAAGGCCCTGCCGATCAAGCCGCCGCCGTGCTGGCCTGGCCCACTGGCGGCGGCGTGACGGGAACGTATGAAAGCCGCAAACTTGAAATGCTGGCGCAGATTTTTGGAGACCGGATGTTTGATCAACTGCGCGAAGCCGAAGGCGCAAGCTATAGCCCGGTCGTCGATAGCAGCTGGCCAACTGGTTTTGCCAGCGGCGGGAATTTTGCCGTGATTGCGCAGCTAAAGCCCCAGGGCATCGCGCGTTTTTATGAAGTTAGTGAACGGATCGCCGCTGATCTGGCGACAAAACCGGTGACGGCTGATGAACTCAAACGCGCCGTTGTGCCGATGCGCGAACGCATTTCGCGGTCATCAACGGGCAGCATGTTCTGGCTCCGCAATTTAGAAGGCGTGTCCGATGAGCCGCTGAAACTGACTGTGCTTAAATCGATCCTGTCAGATTTTACCCGGATGACGCCCACCGATTTGCAAGCCACAGCAATCAAATGGCTGGTGCCGGGCAAGGCGTTCAAGCTGACGGTGATGCCTGAGGGGAAGTGAAGGGGGACTGGTGTGAGACCCGTTCGTCCTGAGGAGAGACAGAGCGAAAGCGAAGGCTCGTCTCGAAGGACAGTGGGTGGTTCGAGACGAGCCCCTTCGGCGTCGCTCAGGACAGGCTTCGCTTACGCTCAGTCTCTCCTCACCATGAACGGGCTTGGTGAACTTAAACTCACGACGCTCTGGGATACACGCCTCCAAATCAAGCAGCCAATTCCTCCGCGCTGAGTTCATAAAGCAGCGCTGCCCCGGCGCGCACAGATGCGGCTTGGCCGAAGGCTTCGGCCACAATGGTGTTCAAATAATAGCGGGTCGTGACGGTCTTGGCCTTGAGGAAAGCCGGATCGCCTTCGCCAGCGGCAAGGGCCGCTGATGCCGCGTGCAATTGCCGCTCCATCAACCAGCCGCAGGTCATGATGGATGTCATGGTGAGGAAAGCATAGCTGCCCGCCAACCGGTCATCGGCGTCTGCGGTCAGCAGAAAGGCTGCGCAGTCTTCCACCAGATCAATCAGTTTCAACAGCCCGTCATGGCTGGCTTCGGCGCGAATGTCAGTGATGAGGGACGCCAGCCCTGCGCCGCCGTCTCCACTTAATTTGCGGCCGACCAGGTCTGCGGCCTGGATGCCATTGGTGCCTTCGTAAATGGGCGCAATCCGGGCATCGCGGTAATGCTGGGCAGCACCGGTATCTTCAACAAAGCCCATGCCGCCGTGGATTTGGATGCCAATGCTGGCAACTTCGCAGCCAATATCCGTGCCGTAGGCCTTGGCCAGTGGCGTCAGCAAATCAGTGCGCACCCGCGCGCCGTCCAGCCCCAATCGCGTCCGGTCAACTTGGCCTGCGGCATAATAAACCAGCGCGCGTGATGCTTCGGTCAGGGCCTTCATGCGGATCAGCATCCGCCGCACATCAGGATGTTCGATAATCGCTACAGGCTCTGGCCCGCCAACGGCGCGGGCGGATTGGATCCGGTCCTTGGCATAATAAAGCGCGCCCTGGGTGGCCCGTTCGGCAATTTGCGTGCCTTGCAAGCCGACATTCAGCCGCGCGTTGTTCATCATTGTAAACATCGCGCGCATCCCGCCCATTTCCGGGCCGATCAGCCAGCCCTTGCACGCGTCATTATCCCCGTAAGACATAACGCACGTGGGGGAGGCATGAATGCCCAGCTTATGTTCAATCGACACACAGCGCAGATCATTGCGGCTGCCGTCGGGCAAAACCTTTGGCACCAGGAATAGCGAAATCCCTTTAGTGCCCGGAGGCGCGCCGGGCGTGCGGGCCAGAACCAAGTGGATGATATTGTCCGTCAGATCATGTTCGCCGAACGTGATATAGATTTTGGTGCCTTTAACCGCGAAACTGCCATCGGCCTGGGGCGTGGCGGTTGACCGCAGCGCACCAACGTCAGACCCGGCCTGAGGCTCCGTCAGGTTCATCGTGCCGGTCCATTCGCCGCTCACAAGCTTGGGCAGATAATAAGCCTGCTGTTCGGGCGATCCGTGCGTATGAAGTGCTTCGATCGCGCCAACAGTCAGCATCGGGCAAAGCGTAAAGCCCATGTTGGCGGTGCCCATATCCTCCAGCACCACAGTGGCCAGCGCAAAGGGAAGCCCCTGGCCGCCGTGCGCAACCGCACAGTCCACTGATCCCCAGCCGCCATCGACATAGGCCTGATATGCAGCCTTAAACCCCGGCGGCATGGTGACGCTGCCGTCGGCCCATTTGGGGTTTTGGGTATCACCAACACGGTTCAGCGGCGCCCAGTCATTCATCGCCAGTTGAGCTGCACCTTCGAGAATCGCATCCACCATATCCGGCGTCGCGTCTGCGTAGCGCTGGTGGGCTGCGAGCTCTTCAATACCAGCCATGTGGGAAAGGACGAACCGCTGTTCGGCA
>JANPCO010000045.1:0-2476 GCA_031430995.1 Sphingomonadales bacterium
TACTTGGGGATGCCGGATCGAGTCTATCGAGCGTGTGGCAGAAGGTTGGACGCTTGCTGGCGACGGCCTTTATTCAGACGTTTACAACGCCGTGATCCTTGCCATTCCCGCCGAACAAGTAGGCGCGCTGATCAGCGTCCATGCACCCGAAATGGCGGCAATCGCAAATGCCACCAAAGCCCTTCCCTGCTGGACTATCATGCTTGCATTCGAACACGCTATTGACTCACTAACTGATACGATCCGCGACGCAGGTGCGGTTGGCTGGGCCGCGCGTAACAGCGCCAAGCCGGGACGCACAGGACCTGAGGCTTGGGTCATTCAAGCATCGCCAGAGTGGTCGACCGCGCATCTGGAGGATGACGCAGAGACTGTCATCACTCACCTCAGCCAGCGCTGGGCGGAGGCTTTGGGGATCACAGCGCCGCCGCCACCCCTATCCGCAACGGCCCAGCGCTGGCGCTATGCCCGGTCTGGCAAGGCTGCCACTGATGCGCTGTGGGATGACGCCCTCAAAATCGGCGTCTGTGGGGATTGGCTGCTGGGGCCCCGTATTGAATGCGCCTGGTTGTCGGGAACAGCACTGGGCAACCGCATATGAGCGCGCTGATCCTGGTCCTTGGCGACCAACTATCGCCGCACATATCATCGCTTGCAGGTGCTGACCGGGCGACGTCGACTATCATGATGTGCGAAGTTGCCGCTGAGGCGGGCTATGTCAAACATCACAAGCGCAAAATTGCCTTCCTTTTCTCTGCGATGCGCCATTTTGCCGATGAATTGCGCCGCGACGGCTGGACCGTTGATTATGTGAGGCTGGATGATCCGGAAAATGGCGGCAGTTTCACCGCCGAAGTGGCACGGGCAATCGCGCGGCACGGCGCAGCGTCCATCACTGTGACTGAGCCCGGCGAATGGCGCGTCCTCGGTGACATGCAGACGTGGGAGGAGCTGTTCGGCCTGCCGGTAGCCATTAAACCGGACACGCGCTTCATCGCCAGCCACGGCGAATTTGAGGCCTGGGCGGAAGGCCGCAAAGCCCTCCGCATGGAATATTTTTACCGCGACATGCGCCGCAAGACCAATTTGCTCATGGACGGCGATGATCCGGAAGGCGGCAAGTGGAATTTTGACCATGACAACCGCAAGCCAGCCAGTGGCGGCCTGCTGATCCCGCGTCCGCTGCGCCATGCGCCTGATGCCATCACGGCCGAAGTGCTAGACTTGGTGGCAGAACGGTTCGCTGACCATTTCGGATCGCTTGACGATTATTGGTTCGGGGCGACGCGTGACGAGGCCGAAGCGGCCTTTGCGCATTTCCTGAAAATCGCACTGCCGCAATTTGGCGATTATCAGGATGCGATGCTGGTGGGCGAAAGCTTCCTCTATCACGCTGTCGTATCAGTCTATCTCAACTGCGGCTTGCTCGATCCGCTGGCGATGTGCCGCGCCGTTGAGGCTGAATATCGGGATGGCCGCACGCCGCTCAATGCAGCAGAAGGTTTCATCCGGCAGATCATTGGCTGGCGCGAATATGTGCGCGGTATCTATTGGCGCGAAGGGCCAGACTATGCCCACCGCAACGCGCTGAACGCGGTGCGCCCGTTGCCCAGTTTCTACTGGACGGCTGACACCGATATGACCTGCATCCGCGCCGCCGTCGAACAGACGCGCGATGAAGCCTATGCCCACCATATCCAGCGCCTGATGGTCACAGGCACGTTCGCGTTGATCGCCGGGATTGACCCGCACGAAGTTCACGAATGGTATTTGGCCGTTTATGCCGACGCTTATGAATGGGTGGAAGTGCCCAACGTGGTCGGCATGAGCCAATTTGCCGACGGCGGCCTGCTCGCCTCAAAACCCTATGCCGCAAGCGGCGCCTACATTGACCGCATGTCCAATTATTGCGGTACGTGCCGTTACAAAGTGAAGCTGAAAGCAGGGCCAGACGCCTGCCCGTTCAACTATCTCTACTGGGACTTTATGAGCCGCCACGAAGACCGCTTCGCCAAAAACCCCCGCATGGCGCAGATGGTGAGCACCTACCGCCGGATGACCGACACGCGAAAGGTCGAAATTGCAGAGGATAGCGAACGCTTTTTGAACAGCCTCAGCGTTTAGGCGGGCGACAGGAACGAAGTGGCTCCATCCGGCTCAGCTTAGGCGTGTTGTTGCCGACAGCAGACATGCCAACCGGGGAAAACACTTTGATCAAGCAATGCGTTTGGCAAATTTTGCCTCTCATTGCTGAACAGGGTTACAGTCAAACGCACGACGCGCGCTGACCCACCAAGCCGAATTTGAAGCGACGAAATTGAAGCAACCAAGCCTGCAGCCAACGCCGCCCATTCGTCGGTCACGCAAGGGCCTAAGCGCCTAGCCACCACTGCCTCTGTTCTGAAATACGGGACGATGTGGCCTCTGTTGAACGTCAGGCCGCGGTCACTCCGGTTGTCGGCGCACCGGTCGGCGT
>JANPCO010000046.1:0-24635 GCA_031430995.1 Sphingomonadales bacterium
TCCCGCGCGGCGATTGCATCACGCGGCGGCTTTGGCGGTCGCGCTTCCCTTTCACGAGGTGGCGGAGGAGGAGGCAGCTGGGGCGGATAACCGGTATACGGTAACATTTTACCCGTCGCAAAACCCGCACATTCGCTTGACTTTTAGCACAGCTGCCGCGAAAGACGCTGTAGTCACGCTGCCCACCCGGGCGGCGTGTTTGTTTCTAACCATCAGCGAAGGGACGACCAAATGAAGGTCATCACCCGGCAAACGCGGTCTATCAAGCCTGCCGAAGTCGAAAAACAGTGGCATTTGATTGATGCCGACGGTCTGGTCGTTGGGCGTGTCGCCTCGATCATCGCCAATATCCTGCGCGGCAAGCATAAGCCAAGCTATACCCCGCACGTTGACTGCGGTGACAATGTCATCATCATCAACGCGGACAAAGTGACGTTTACGGGCAAAAAGCTTAAGGACAAAATTTATTACAGCCACACTGGTTATCCCGGCGGGATCAAAGGCGTGACTGCAGGCAAAATCCTCGGCGGTCGTTTTACAGAACGTATTTTGGAGAAGGCAGTGGAACGCATGGTTCCCCGCGGGCCGCTTGGTCGCGCGCAAATGCGTTCGCTTCGTATTTTCAAGGGCACTGAGCATCCTCACGCTGCCCAACACCCCAACGTCCTCGACATTGGATCGATGAACCGCAAGAATAAGGTGGGTGCATAATGTCTGAAACCACACAATCCCTCTCTGATCTGGGTGCCATCGTTGCTGGCACTGACGCCCCTGAAGCTGTGGCCGCTGCGCCTGCTGCGCCAATGGCTCCTGTCTCGGTCATGCCACTGCGCGAACGTATTGTTGATGCGCTTGGCCGTTCCTATGCCACAGGCCGCCGTAAGGATGCTGTTGCCCGTGTATGGGTGAAGCCCGGCACAGGGAAAATCACGGTCAATGGCCGCGATCAGGAAGTCTATTTCGCACGGCCGACCCTGCGTCTTGTCATCAACCAAGTGTTCGGCGTTGCTGACCGCATTGGCGCTTATGACGTGATTGCAACAGTCAAAGGCGGCGGGCTTTCCGGTCAGGCTGGTGCCGTAAAACACGGGATCAGCCAAGCGATCACGAAGCAGGAACCAACCCTACGCGGTGTCGTCAAAGCCGCAGGCTTCCTCACCCGCGACAGTCGCGCTGTGGAACGCAAGAAATACGGTAAGGCAAAGGCCCGCAAGAGCTTCCAATTCTCGAAGCGCTAATTGGCTCAGTTATTTGCCAACACAAACGAGGCCTCGGGGAAACCCGGGGCCTTTTTCGTTTACGGCTTCTCGGCAAGCAAGGGATTGATGAGGTCAACAAATTCCTGCGGATCAAATGATCCAGCTTTCGCATAGCGAAGCACACCTTTCCGATCGATCACATAGTTGGTTGGCACCGCATCATCGATTTGGCCGTACTTGCCTTTAAGATCAGATGCCAACGGGTAAGATAAAGCCACCGACAACTTGGTTAGTTGCTTTGGTGACACACTGTCTTTCGTCACAACGCCTATAATCTCAAAACCGCGCGTCTTTGCTAATTGGTGATAGCGGCTCATCATTGGGATCTCCGCTTTGCACGGCCCGCACCACGTCGCCCAATAATTGATCACAACAACTTTGCCGCGATAACTTTCCAGCGTCGTTTTGGTGCCGTCAAACAGCTTGACCTCAAAAGGAGGTGCTGGCTGGCCAGTTTTCGACTTGGCCTGCGCTTGGAAGGCAAAGAGCAAAACAAACGCAGTCGCCAGATCAGTCATCAGTTTGCCAAAATGTCTCATGAAACTTCCCCCTGGTTTCGCAATAGAGTCAATATCTAATTCTGACGTGGGCGCAATTGCACGAACGAAAATCGGTCGCTTAGGGACTTTGGCGTGTTGTGTTTGCGCGTGCAGGTGACACAGGTTGAGTGATGAACCAATTAAGGGGACACGAGACTTAATTCGACCCACCAACAATCTCGCGCCAAGCCGCGGTGGAATTAAGTGTCGTGTCCCCTTAATTAACGGGAAAGTGCAGGTAAAAAAATGCCCCTTCCCTGAGCCTGTCGAAGGGCCGTGTTTCATGTCTTCAACATTTGAAGGCTGAGAACGGCCCTTCGACAGGCTCAGGGAAGGGTGGCGCTTTTACGATTCTTGCCCCCTAAAACTTTGCCGCCACTTGAAGGCCGAAGACACGCGGTTTTGGCAGGTAGGCGATATAGCCACGGCCGGGGGCAAAGCCTTCGGGGTTGCCCAGATCAACCACGCGCTGGGCGCTGGTGATCTTTTTATTGTTGAAGAGATTATCGACATACATCGTGATGGAATAATTGCCGATTTCCGCGCCAACCTTTGCCCCGGCCATCCAATAGGACGGCAGCGTGACATTGTTGGTATCATCCACAAAACGGCGTGACCGGTAGGATGCCGTGCCTTCAATAAACACACTAGCATCGCCAACATCCTGCCGGAAAAGGCCCGACATGTTCAGCGCATGTCTCGGGCTTTTGGGCACTTCGTTGCCGGACAAATCAACGCAGACATTGCCCGCCTCTGCCCGGGCCTGGTCAGATGAGGTCTGCCCGAACGGCACATTGCACGCGGTGAAATCCGCCGCGACTGAGCCGGGGCGCGGCCCCTGCGTATATTGGGCGAATTTCGTATCGGTATAGGCATAGTTCAGGCTGAAAGTGAACGGATCGGCAATCCGCACGCTCATGTCGGCCTCAATCCCCCAAATGTTCACTTTGCCCGCGTTGATGATGCCAGCAGTCGTGACAATGACACCGCCAGCGCCAGGGGTTGAGCGTTGCAGGCCGATCTGCTGATCGCGGTAGCGGTTGCGATATGCGTCAAGGTTAAGGGTCAGGCGCTTGTCAAACAAGGTTGATTTAATCCCTGCTTCAATCGTCGTGACCGTTTCAGGCAGAAATGTCTGATCGGTAAAGGCCGTTATTTCGTTCGTGTTTGCGCCGCCAGGTTTGAAACCACGCGCGTAAGCCGCGTAAAGCAACACATCATCATTCACTTTATAATCAACTGTAAACCGCGGGGTGAACTTGTTATATTTCAGCGCCGTGGCTTGCGGGCAAGCGACCACTGTTCCACGCGCCGGCTGCGGAACACCAATTGGAATCTGCGCGTTAAATGCCTGCCCCTGCGGGAACGGCGACGGGCAAACAGGCGTCAATTTCAGCAGGGAAATATCCTGCAACCGCCAGCCCGTTGTTGCATAGGCAATGCGATCCTTGTTGAACCGGCCCTCGGCTGAAAAATGCAGGCCCTCAAAAGGCTCAACAATCAGCGATCCGAAATAGCCTTCATATTTTGTCACTCGCGCCGTGACGGATGGGAAGGCAAAATTGGCAACAGGTGCACGGTTGATGTTGAACGGCGGCCCGCCCAGCGGCGAAGCGGGATTGCGCAAATAAAGTTGCGTTCTGTTGCTCAGCGAGGAGGTTTCTTTGAAAAACTGCGCGCCAACCAAAACGTTCAGCCAATCATTGTCGTAATTCCAAGTGAATGTGTGGTCAGTATGCCGGTTTTTATATTGCAGATCCTGAATGACCTGAAGCGAAAGGACAAAACCGGGAGGCGCTGGCCCATCGGTAAAGTCGCCGTCCTGATCGATCAGGTTGGTATTTTTCAGCCAGCCGAATTGATAGTGAAACGTGCCAAAACTGCCCGTATCCCAATCTACATCCGCAGACGCGATATTCTGGCTCAATTTCATGCCAAATGGCGGCCGACCGGTCAGGGGGTTGATCCCCATCTGTAAGTCGCTTTCCTTCGCTTTTATTTCGCCAATGAACGTGCCGCGGGTGCAGCTAGCAAAAATCTGCGGGCTTGCTGCTGTTAGACTGGCTGGGCACGGCGACGCTGGCCCACCGGGGAACGGCGCAAATGTGCCGTTGGGCACTGGAATGCGAATGTTTGATTTGATGAACGCTGTCGGATTATCTGACGCACGGTCTTTGCTGTATTGATAGCGGCCTTTGATTTTCAGCCCAGTCGCTGGCGTGAGCAGCAGCGACGCGGCGATCCCTTTGGAATTTTGCGCACCAACTTTATCGCCAGTGCCCGGAACCTGATAATAACCATCCGAACTGCGGTAATTACCGTTCAGCCGGAACGCGAGGATATCCTTGATAATTGGCCCCGTGATTGATCCTGACACGCCAACCAAGCTGCCTGTCGCGGTTTCCGCACTGACCCTTGCGCCAAAATCAAACGACGGCGTTTTGGAGATATAGTTGATCGCCCCGGCAAAGGCATTGCGCCCGTAAAGTGTGGCTTGCGGACCTTTGACAATTTCAATGCGTTCCAGATCGAACAAGTTCATTTCTAGTGCGGCTGAACCACCTGCAATCGCCAGATTTTCACCCGAAAGATCCTGACCGTCGAGCAGAATGGCTACTGATGGCCGACCGCGTTCTGCCTGCATGCCACGGATCGCAGGGCGAGTATCATTGGGAAAGCCGCCAATATCGTATGTGAAGCCAGCAACCAACCGCGTCAGATCTTCAAGGCGGCGTATCCGTTCGCGCTCAATCTGATCTTCGGTAAAGGCGTTCACGGCAAGGGGAACATCCTGAAGGGCCTCTTCGCGGCGGCGCGCCGTAACGATGATCGTGCGCGGGTCTCTTGCTCCAGTGTCGTCCCCAGGGAACTGTTCGTCAGCGGGCGTTTCCTCAGGAGATTGGGCGTAAACGGTTGTCGGCATTGCCATAATTGTCACGGTGCTGACTGCTGCCAACAATGCGGTTCGAAACTTCATTACACACTCCCTGATATATATTTTTTGTTTATTCTGACGGCAGAGCCCACTCAACCTTAACCCTTTGATTAAAGGGGCAAATAGGGAGAATGAGCGCTAATACCGCCTAAATATGCACATTGGCCCGTTGATCACAATGCAAAAAAGCGGGAAGTGTCAAAAAATTTTGACGCCTTCGCACTTGACAGTTGATGGTGCAACGCATCGATAACGGCGGCTGCGGCCGTGGGGGGAAGAAACTATGATCATCAACCAGTGGTATGTGGCAGAAGAGGCCATTAACATTACTGACAAGCCCAAACGCGTCAAGCTGCTTGGTTTTGACTATGTGCTGTTTCGCGGGGAAGACGGCGAAATAACTTGCCTGTCCGATGTGTGCATTCACAGAGGCGCATCGCTGGGCGAAGGCCAAATACTGAACGGATGCGTCGAATGCCCCTATCACGGTTGGCAATTTAACCCTTTGGGCACGGTCGTGAAAATCCCATCCCTGCCCGCTGACACCAAAATCCCATCCCGTGCGCGGGTTGATTGCTATCCGGTCAAGGAAAAATATGGCTGGATCTGGGTATTTCTGGGTGACTTGGCGGAAGAGGATCGTCCGCCCCTGCCCGACTTTCCAGAATATGACGACACGGCCAACTGGCGGACTGTGCGCGGGCAGTTTCTATGGAAAGCTAACTATGCCCGGGTCGTCGAAAACGGCCTTGATTTCGCCCACGCGCCGTTCGTTCACCCAAGTTTTGGCGATCGCACCAACGCCGTCATCCATGATTTTGAACTGGAGCAGGATGAATGGTCCGCACGCGCCAAAGTGACTTATATTCCGCCACTGCCTAAAGGTATCTGGAGCCTTGTGCGCAAAAAGAAAACAGCTGTCGAGGCGCGGCCAAGCTATCATATATCTGGCGCAACAATGCGCCTAGATGTGTGGCTGACGCCGACTTGGCAAATGGTGATCTTTGACGTGAATACGCCCATTGACGAAAATACCACGCTAACCCGCTGGATCATGGCGCGTTCCTTTTTCCGCCAGAAAATCTTTGATCGTGATAGTATCAACCGCACTATGAAAATATTCGATCAAGATGCTGTGATCATTGAAAAAATTTGTCCGCAAACTGTGCCTACTGACCTTCGCGATGAACTGACGGTCAAATCTGACGGGCTGATGAATGCGTTCCGTTTCAAGCGGCGCGAATTGATTGACCGCGGCTGGCAACTGGACGTCGACCGGTTGCGCAACGAAGTAAACGGCAGGCGCGCCGTCGTGATCCCAAGCCCGGGACGACGTGAAGATGGCGGCAAAAATTATGTGTTGAACACAGCACCGCTTGTTCCGGCGAAGGCGCCCATCCAAATCGCTGTAGCCGCAGAGTGATGGAGAGATTTGAAACCGCTCCCGCCCCAATACCCTGATCGCGGGAAAAAAGGAGACATCCGGTGCGTAAAGTTTATGTCTTGGCCTTGGCTTCGTTAACGATTGGCGCTGGCGAACCCGGTCAGCTGGATGTGACAGTCACTGCCATAAAATCCACCAAAGGCGGCCTTCTCGTCTGTTTGTGGAAAGACAAAGCGGGCTTTCCCACCTGCGGCAAAAGCAAAACTGCTATCAAACTGCGCACGGCAATCACGGGCGGCACGATGCGCGTAACCTTCCGCAATGTCACGCCTGGCACCTATGCCGTCACCACTGAACATGACGAAGACGGCAACGGCAAGCTGAAAACCAATTTCATTGGCATGCCAAAGGAAGGCGTAGGCATATCCAACAATCCCGGCGGTATTCCAAGCTTCGGGAAAGCGGTTGTGCGCGTCAACGGGGGTGGCGCCATTTCAATTACGATGCGCTATTTGTAATCTGAGTACCCGGTATTCTAGGCCTGATGTAAAGTGAAGATGGGGGTTGAGTGCCTCCTCACATGCGTTAAACCCCGGATAATGACTGAACGCCCGCTTATCTTCGTCCTGAACGGCCCCAATCTCAACTTGCTTGGCAATCGGGAGCCCGAAATTTATGGGCATCAGACGCTGGATGATATTGCCGCGATGCTGACGGAGCAAGCGGACGCGCTGAGCGTGCAAGTCGATGTGCGGCAATCTAACCACGAAGGGCATTTGATTGACTGGCTGCATGAGGCTCAGGACGTTGGTGCGAAGGCGGTTTTGCTGAATGCAGGCGGATATACCCATACATCGGTTGCGATCCATGATGCGATGAAATCAATTAAAGTGCCGGTGATTGAAGTGCATTTGTCTGATCCGCACAAACGGGAGGCGTTTCGCCATCACAGCTATGTCGGTCTGGCAGCTGTGGCATCATTTGCCGGGCACGGGGCCAAGTCTTACACGCTCGCGCTGGACGCGGCGGCTAAGCTCTGACAAAGGGCAATGATCTTAACCATTTGAGGGGTCGTATGGCTGACAAGGAAACATCCATGCAAGTCGATTTGAAACTGGTGCGGCAGCTCGCCGAGTTGCTTAATGAAACTGGGCTTACCGAAATTGAAGTCGGGGATAATGATCGCCGGATCAAAGTGGCCCGGACGATTCAGGCAGCTGCTGCGGTTCATGTTGCAGCACCAGCGGCTGTTGCGGCGTCTCCGGTTGTCGTGGCTCCGGCGGTGTCAGTGGCAGATCATCCAGGTGCGGTGAAATCTCCCATGGTTGGCACGGCTTATCTGGCAGCGTCGCCTGAAGCTTCCAACTTTGTCAGCATTGGCGCGAGTGTGAAGGAAGGCGATACGCTGTTGATCATTGAAGCCATGAAAGTGATGAACCCGATCCTGGCCACACACGGCGGAAAAGTGACGCAGATCCTGGTCGAGAGCGGCCAGCCCGTTGAATTTGATCAGCCGCTGTTTGTGATCGAATGACACCCCCCTTCGACTGCCTTGTGGGCGCTCAGGACATGCTTCGACAAACTCAGGGCAATCGGGTTAAGGCGCGCGCTGCATGACTATTGAGAAGTTGCTGATTGCAAATCGCGGCGAAATCGCGCTTCGGATTCACCGTGCTTGTCATGAAATGGGGATCAAGACTGTCGCTGTCCACAGCACAGCTGATGCAGACGCCATGCATGTGCGCTTGGCCGATGAGGCTGTGTGCATTGGGCCGCCAGCTGCCAAAGACAGTTATCTGAACGTGCCCGCGATCATTTCAGCCGCCGAAATTACCGGCGCAGATGCCATCCATCCGGGCTACGGTTTCCTCAGCGAAAACGCGCGCTTTGCCGAAATCATCGAAGAACATAAGCTGATCTTCGTGGGCCCGAAGCCTGAACATATACGCACGATGGGCGATAAGGTGGTGGCCAAGAAAACGGCTGGCGACCTTGGACTGCCGCTAGTGCCAGGGTCAGCGGGTGCGATATCTGAAATCGAAGATGCCAAGCGGATCGCGAGCGACGTTGGCTATCCGGTGATTATCAAAGCGGCGTCAGGCGGCGGCGGGCGCGGCATGAAAGTGGTGAACAGCGAAGCGGAGCTGGAAACCCAGATGCAGCAGGCCGGGACAGAGGCCAAAGCCGCGTTCGGCGATGCGACGGTCTATCTTGAGAAATATCTCGGCAATCCGCGCCACATCGAATTTCAGGTGTTTGGGGATGGGGAGGGCAATGCCATCCATCTGGGCGAACGTGATTGTTCGCTTCAGCGCCGTCACCAGAAAGTGCTGGAGGAAGCACCGTCTCCGGTTATTTCCGCGGATGAACGCGAACGGATGGGCGGCATCGTATCCCGCGCCATGGCAGGCATGGGCTACCGCGGGGCCGGCACAATCGAGTTCTTGTGGGAGGACGGTGAATTTTACTTCATCGAAATGAACACGCGGATTCAAGTGGAACATCCCGTCACCGAAATGATCACGGGCTTTGATCTGGTGCGCGAACAAATTCGCATTGCGGGCGGCGCGAGCCTTTCTGTGCGCCAAGAGGATCTGGAATTTCGCGGGCACAGCATGGAATGCCGGATCAATGCCGAAGACCCACGCACGTTCGCGCCGTCCCCCGGTCTCGTGAAGGCCTATCATGCAGCGGGCGGAATGCATGTGCGCGTCGATAGCGGGCTATACGCCGGTTATCGGATTCCGCCTTATTATGACAGCATGATTGCCAAGCTGATCGTTTACGGTCGGTCACGTGAAAGCTGCATGATGCGGATGCGCCGAGCGCTGGAGGAAATGGTAGTGGACGGCGTGAAGACCAACATTCCGCTTCATCAGGATTTGTTGCGCGCGCCCGACGTGATCGACGGCAATTATTCGATCAAATGGCTGGAAGATTGGCTTGAGGCGGAAAAGGGCAATTCTTCATCCTGATGTAGGACAATTCGACGCCGCAATCTTGATATTTGAACCAATTGGGTTATATTAGTTTCGTAAGGAGCGACTATATGACCAAGACCGACCCGTGGACGCAGCGTGCCCGCCCTACTTTTCTCTACGTGATGTATCTGATCATCCTCTGGGCATTACCTTTGGGTATACTCTCGCTGTTCAACCCACCCCTCGCTGACCGAGTGACCACGGCCATGGGCGCTTACCTTCGCGCCATTCCCGACGCGCTCTGGACGCTGTTTGGCACAGGCTATCTAGGTTACACTGCGGCGCGGCAGTGGGGAAAGGTGAAGGGGGTGGAATGATCCCCTCTTGAACTTTGCAGTGCTGTGCCCCCATATCTCGACCATGAGCAAAGAAACAGCGTGGCACGGCACAACCATCCTCTCCGTGCGCAAGAATGGCAAAGTCATCATTGCAGGTGACGGCCAGGTTTCCATGGGCAACACAGTGATGAAACCAAATGCGCGCAAAGTTCGTCCGCTTGGCAAAGGCAATGTCATTGGCGGGTTTGCGGGCGCCACGGCAGATGCCTTCACTTTGTTTGAGCGGCTGGAGAAAAAGCTGGAGCAATATAACGGCCAGCTGATGCGCTCTGCCGTGGAACTGGCGAAGGACTGGCGGACGGACAAATATCTCCGCAATTTAGAAGCGATGATGATTGTTGCGGATAAGGATATCACGCTGGTGCTGACTGGAAACGGCGATGTGCTGGAGCCTCTGGACGGGATTGCGGCCATTGGATCTGGCGGAAATTTCGCTCTTTCTGCGGCGCGTGCTCTGAAAGATTATGAGCCTGATGCAGAGGTTCTGGCGCGCAAGGCCATGGCGATTGCGGCTGAACTTTGTGTGTTTACCAATGACCAAGTGACTGCGGAAATTCTGGAGTCTGCGGTTTAGTCAAACGCGTTAAACCCCGTTCGTGTCGAGCATCGTCGAGACATGGTGGGACGTCTTCAACTGTCTCTCGACTTTGCTCGAGACGAACGGGAAATATCAATGCAAAACAGCCTGACCCCAAAAGCCATTGTCGCAGCCCTTGACGCGCATATCATTGGCCAAACCGATGCCAAGCGAGCAGTCGCTGTCGCCATGCGCAACCGCTGGCGGCGTCAACAGCTTTCGCCTGATCTGCGCGATGAAGTGACGCCCAAGAATATCCTGATGATTGGCCCCACGGGCTGCGGCAAAACCGAAATCAGCCGCCGTCTGGCCAGGCTCGCGGATGCGCCGTTCGTCAAGGTCGAAGCGACCAAATTTACCGAAGTCGGCTATGTTGGCCGCGATGTGGAACAGATTGCGCGCGACCTGGTGGAAGAAGCCATCCGTCTGGAAAAGGAACGCCGCCGGTCAGCTGTGAAAGACAAGGCCGAAGACGCAGCAATGGGCCGCTTGCTTGATGCGCTCACGGGCAAAGACGCCAGCCAAGCCACACGCGAGTCGTTCAAGAAGCGGTTTGAGGACGGGCATCTCGACGCGACCGAAATTGAAATTGAAGTCGAACAGGCCCCGCAAATGCCATTTGAAGTCCCCGGCGGCGCAAACGTGGGCATGATCAATCTATCGGACATGATGGGCAAAGCATTTGGCAAAGTGCCGCTGAAACGCCGCAAGATGACTGTGCCTGCCGCTTGGGCAAAACTGGTTGAGGAAGAAGCTGATAGCCGCCTTGATCAAGACGATGTGGCGCGCGTTGCCCTGATCGATGCAGAGGCGAACGGCATCGTGTTCCTTGATGAAATTGACAAGATCGCCGTCAGCGACGTGCGCGGTGGCTCCGTCAGCCGCGAAGGCGTGCAGCGCGATTTGCTGCCACTGATCGAAGGCACGACTGTGGCGACCAAATATGGTCCGATGAAAACCGATCATATCCTGTTCATTGCCAGCGGTGCTTTCCACATTGCCAAGCCGTCTGACTTGCTGCCCGAATTGCAGGGGCGCTTGCCCATTCGCGTGGAACTGAAGGCGCTGACGCAGGAGGATTTCGTCCACATCTTGAAGGACACGCGCGCCAGCCTTACGGCCCAGTATCAGGCACTGCTGGCAACCGAAGGCGTGACCATTACATTTACCGATGACGGCATTGTTGCGATTGCGCGCATCGCCGCCGAAGTGAATGAAAGCGTCGAAAATATCGGCGCGCGGCGGCTTTCAACAGTGCTGGAAAAGCTGCTAGAGGATATCAGCTTCGATGCTGAGGACAAGAGCGGGACTGCGCTGATCGTCGACGCGGCCTATGTCGACGGCCAATTGGCAAGCGTGGCCAAGAATGTCGATCTGAGCAAATATATCTTGTAGGATCCGCGTGAACATGTGGGTTTCGGGCGCGGTAGCGCACATCACGAAGTCAACACAGCGCCAAGTCAACAGTGCCTCGTCCAAGCGCCTCGAAAACTGTGCTTCAAATCACAGTTTATTTACGCCACACTGGTATTCATCGGTTGGGGAGCCACGCGATGAGCATTTCGATTGCGGTGCATTTGGTCGATTATGATCCGGCGTGGCCGCAGGTTGCCGCTGCTTATTCGGCAAAGTTGAAGCCGCTGGAGCCGGTGCTGATCGGCGTGCATCACATTGGATCTACTGCGGTTCCTGGATTAAGCGCAAAGCCAGTGATTGATCTTTCCCCCATAGTCACCAGCATTGCTGACCTTGACGCCCGCGAAGCTGAAGTGATTGCGCTTGGTTTTGGCTGGCACCGTGAATTTGGCGTCGAAGGCCGCCGCTTTTGCACGCTGGATGACGCGGACGGCGAACGGCTGGCGAACCTGCATTTCTATGCGCAAGGGTCTCCTCATGCACGGCGGCAAGTGGCCTTTCGAGATTATCTGATTGCTCATCCCCGTGTCGCTGCGGCTTATGCCACCGAAAACGCCGCGCGCGCAAGCTGCATCCCAACGACTCTCACGCCTACAGCGACGAAAAAGGCGCCTGGATCAGGGAAGTAGAGGCAAAGGCGCTTGCTTGGGTTATTGGCGAAACGTCATAGATTTGCTAGGGCCCGCGCGGTTATAGCGCCGCGACAAAGGATATCCGATTTTGACGATCACCATCACCCTGAACGGCGAGCCCAAAACCGTCCGCGCTGGACTTAGCATTGCGCAGCTGGCGGCTGACATCGGCCTTGATTGCGCCAAAGTCGCTGTGGAGCGCAACCTTGAAATCGTGCCACGTTCGACGTTGGCAGCGGTGATGATTGCAGACGGTGACGCTTTGGAAATCGTGCATTTCGTCGGTGGGGGGCAAGACAGTGACAATCAAACCGACGACAGCTGGTCCGTGGCGGGCCGCACCTTCAAATCCCGGCTGATCGTGGGCACTGGCAAATATAAGGATTTCGCGCAGAACGCAGCTGCGCTTGAGGCCTCTGGCGCAGAAATCATCACAGTGGCCGTGCGCCGAGTGAATGTGCTGGACGCGAACGCCCCGATGCTGACGGACTTTATCGACCCCAAAAAATATACGTATCTGCCCAACACTGCTGGCTGTTTTACCGCCGACGATGCCATCCGCACGCTGCGTTTGGCGCGCGAAGCAGGCGGGTGGGATCTGGTAAAGCTAGAGGTTCTGGGCGAGGCGCGCACGCTGTATCCTGACATGCGTGAGACTTTGAAAGCGACTGAAGTGCTGGTCAAAGAAGGGTTCAAACCCATGGTCTACTGCGTTGACGATCCGATTGGGGCCAAGCAACTTGAAGAAGCGGGTGCCGTGGCGATCATGCCGCTGGGGGCGCCGATTGGTTCTGGTCTGGGCATCCAGAACCGCGTCACAATCCGCCTGATTGTCGAAGGGGCTGGTGTGCCTGTGCTGGTTGATGCAGGCGTTGGCACCGCGTCAGACGCAGCCGTTGCGATGGAATTGGGCTGTGACGGCGTGCTGATGAACACCGCCATTGCCGAAGCCAAAGACCCGATCCTGATGGCGCGGGCCATGAAGCTGGCCGTGGAAAGCGGGCGAATGGCTTATCTTTCCGGCCGGATGGGGCGGCGGATGTATGCTGATCCGTCCAGCCCGCTGGCAGGGTTGATTTAGGTCAGTATTTGTAAGGACGGTGCATAGGGGACTGATATGACGGCAACTGAAATCACGGCAGCGAAAACCATCGCCGAAATCAGCCACCGGGCGCGGGCGGCCAAGGCTGAACTTGCGCAGCTATCCAGCGTGGCCAAGGCCGATGCCCTGATCGCAGCGGCAGCCGCTATCCGTGCCCATACCACCGCGATCATGGCCGCCAATGCGCTGGACGTCGCGGCAGGCAAAGCACGCCATTTGACAGACGCTCTGCTCGACCGGCTGACCCTGACCCCTATGCGGATTGATGCGATGGCATCCGCCGTTGAGGCCGTGGCTCTGTTGCGCGATCCCGTTGGCATGATCATCGACGAATCGGTTCGCCCCAACGGCCTGAAGTTGAGCCGCATCCGGGTTCCGCTGGGTGTAGTGGGCATCATTTATGAAAGCCGCCCCAATGTGACAGCGGATGCGGCAACGCTCTGTTTGCGGTCTGGCAATGCAGTCATCCTGCGCGGCGGGACGGAGGCTGTAAATTCGAACCGCGCCATTCACACTGCACTGATCGAAGGCATCGTGGCATCAGGCGCGCCTGCGGATGCCATCCAGCTTGTGCCGGATCAGGACCGCGCTTTAGTGGGTGCCATGCTCGCTGCGCACGGCCTGATTGACATCATCATCCCGCGCGGCGGCAAGGCCTTGGTAGAACGCGTTCAGAATGATGCGCGTGTGCCTGTGCTGGCCCATCTGGACGGAATTTGTCACACCTATATCGATGCTGCGGCAGATCCGGAAAAAGCCATTGCCATCGCCGTCAACGCCAAAATGCGACGCACAGGCATTTGCGGGGCGATGGAAACATTGCTGATCGACCGGGGCTACGCTGCACCCAAGGCCATTCTCTCAGCCCTGATCAACGCAGGATGCGAAGTGCGCGGTGACGCGGACATTCAGGCCCTGCGATCCCAAATCAACGCTGCCGACGCAGCGGACTGGGATACGGAATATCTCGACGCGATAGTCTCTGTTGCCATGGTCAACGGCGTGTCGGGGGCGATTGCCCATATCGCCACCCACAGCTCCGATCATACCGACGCCATCATCACTGAAGATCGCGCAGCGGCGGACCGGTTTCTGAGCGAAGTCGACTCAGCCATTGTCATGCACAATGCCTCCAGCCAATTTGCCGATGGCGGAGAATTTGGCCTTGGCGCGGAAATCGGGATTGCAACGGGACGCCTCCACGCACGCGGCCCCGTGGCGCTGGAGGGGCTGACCACTTACAAATGGATCGTACGCGGCAACGGCCAGACGCGACCTTGATCCATGCGCCTCTAACTGTTCCGCGCCAGCTCCTCCTTCAACCGTAAGCTTGCCCGCCAAAAGAAAAAGGCAGGGATCAGGCCTAGCCACGCCGCGCCGAAGAGAACCCAGCGCACGCTTTCATCGCCTGCAATGGGCTTGAACGCATCAGACAACATGCCAAACAGCAGCGGCCCCAGGCCAAGGCCGATCAGGTTTTGCGCAAACAGCATAACCGCACTGGCCACGGCGCGCGCCTCTGGCTTCACTAGGCTTTGCACGCAGGCATAGGTTGGCCCGTAATAAAGCGAATTCAGGATCGTCGGCACGATCAAGATACCCAGCGCCGCGACCCAGCTTGACGAAGAATAGCCAACGAACAACAGCGGTGCAGCAATCATCATGCCAATGGCGGGGGCCGTCAATATATGCCGCTTATCCCGGCGGCCAAACCGATCCGCCAGCCAGCCGCCCAGCCACGTGCCAAAGATTCCGGCAAGCCCCAATGCCAGGCCCAGGTACAGCCCCGTTTCCGAAGCGCTCAACCCGTAACTGCGCAAGAACAGGATCGTCGCCCACACCGTTTTGCCGTAGGACAGGAAGGCAGTGATCGAAGCCGCCACGGCAATCAGCAAGAACGCCCGGGATTTCGCAATCTCACCCAGTGCTGCGGACAATGGCAACTGTGATGGTGCACCTTTGGCGTTCAGATCCAGAACCTTGCGCGGCTCTTTGAGGAAGAGTGGCACCAACACGGCAAGCGCAATTCCAGGAAGGCCGACAATGACAAAGGTGGTGCGCCAGCCGAACATATCACTTAGATAACCGCCAATAACCATACCCAGCAGCCCGCCGATGGGAATGCCAAGCCCGTAAAAAGCAATGGCAGATGACCGGTTTTCAGGTGTCGTGCAATCCGTGATCAGCGAATGGGCGGCAGGCGTGCACCCTGCCTCCCCAACTCCCACACCGATGCGGGCCAGCAGCAATTGCACGAAATTATTCGCAAATCCGCAGAGCATCGTCATGGCAGACCAGACCGCCAGCGCAATCGAAATGATCGTTACTCTGCTGCTGCTCGGTTTGTCAGCGTAACGCGCGATGGGAATGCCAAGCACAGTGTAGAAAAGCGCGAATGCCAATCCTGTCATCAAGCCAATTTGCGTGTCGCTGAGCCCTAAGTCCTTGCTGATTGGTTCGGCCAGAATCGTCACAATCTGGCGATCCAAAAAATTGAAAATATAGACAATGAGGAGTATCCAGAGCGTGAGCCGAAGCGACGATGCGGGGGTGGCTGGCACAGCTGACGCCATTGATAATCCTCTCATATCCGCGCAGCTTGTGCCACGTCATAGGTTGGGTATGGCGAACGTCTGTGCCGATTGCCATAGGCTATGGTGTTCGCCGCCTACACAAACCCAAAACGCCGTGCTAAACGCGCGGCCATCATGATAGTGTTTCAATCCGAATTGCTCACCCGCCTTTCTGAACGCGGCTATATCCATCAATCAACTGATGCCGCAGGCCTTGATGCCCTTGCGGCTCGTCAAGTGGTTCCGGCCTACATCGGCTTTGATGCGACAGCACCTTCGCTCCATGTGGGCAGTTTGGTTCAGATCATGATGCTGCGCCAATTGCAACGGGCCGGGCATAAACCAATTGTCCTGATGGGCGGCGGGACAACCAAAATCGGTGATCCCAGTTTCAAGGATGAAGCGCGCAAGCTGGTAACCGCAGACGTGATTGACGCTAACATTGCGTCGATCAAGACTGTCTTCGAACGATTCCTGACATTTGGCGACGGACCGACAGACGCCGTCATGGTCAACAATGCTGACTGGCTGGATGCGCTGGAATATATCCCGTTTCTGCGGGACATTGGCCAGCATTTCTCCGTCAACCGGATGCTGAGTTTTGAGTCAGTGAAACTGCGGCTGGACCGTGAACAGTCGCTGTCATTCCTTGAATTCAACTATATGATCTTGCAGGCTTATGACTTTCTGGAGCTTTCCCGCCGCGCCGGTTGCCGATTGCAAATGGGCGGGTCAGACCAGTGGGGCAACATCATCAACGGTGTTGAACTTGCCCGCCGGGTGGATGCGACTGAAGTATACGGCCTTACCACGCCGCTCATAACCACAGCGGACGGCGGCAAAATGGGTAAGACCGTGTCAGGCGCGGTCTGGCTCAATGACGCCTCACTGCCGGCGTATGACTATTGGCAATTCTGGCGCAACACTCAGGATGCTGACGTGGGACGGTTTTTGCGGCTGTTTACAGATTTGCCGATGGATGAAATCGCCCGACTGGAGGCACTTGAAGGCAGCGAAATCAACGCGGCCAAGATTGCACTTGCCAATGCGGCGACTGCGCTATGCCGGGGCGCTTCGGCGGCTAACGACGCTGCAGAAACTGCACGGCGGACATTTGATGAAGGCGGCGCTGGGGGTGATTTGCCGACACTGATCGTTTCGCTTGGTGGGATTGCGGCTAATAATGCGCTCGTCGATTTGGGCTTCGTCGCGTCAAAAGGCGAAGGTAAGCGCAAATTTGCCGAAAATGCTGTGAAGTTTGATGGGGTGACAATCTCAGACCCAGACATAATTCTTGGGCCGGGCAAGCTTAGCCTAGGGAAGAAGAAGCATGGGATTTTAACAATAGCTTGATTCCCTCTGCAATGCTCCGGGCTTGACCCGGAGCCTAGAAGTCGCAAGCACAAAAGCATCCCCCCTAGGCTCCGAGTCAAGCCCGGAGCACTCCGCTTCCTCTCGTACACCCATGGTTTATTTCCCGTTATCCCAATCGATTATGCCGCCCTTACCCCTTTGCGCGCAGAGTTAAGGTATCACTAATGATGAAGGGGGATGCGTCATGGCAGTCCATACCAGTGCTTATTCAGACGGCGCAGCTGGCTACACCAACGACCCTGCCGGAGATGAGCGGCGGGCCAATGACCGGCGCGAAGTCGCTTTGTGGGGGCGCATGCGCGTTCGCGGCACGTCTCACCCGGCGCGCATTTGCAATTTGTCTCCCGGCGGGTTCATGGCAATGACGCCGTTTCAGCTTCGCGCCTATGCTGAAATTGACATCGAGATACCTGTGCTCGGCTGGCGCAGCGCGATTGTGGCATGGATCGAAGGTGACCGCGTCGGGTGTGAATTTGATCCGCCGCTGGATGCCAAGCTGTTTGACCGCTTCTCGCTGTTTCAAAAGTGATCACCCGGACCTGAGGAGGCCCACCGCAGCATCACGTTCGAAGAGATAGAGTGCTGTGCGGGCTGCATCGCCGCGTGTGCTCGCCAATCCGCCGTCGCGGTCAACCAGCAACCGCGCATCATCCGTGGCCATTTGCAGCATCGCATTGACCTGTTCTGGCGTCGCAAGCCTGAACCCTGCCTCCCCCGACTGGCGCGTGCCAAGCAGCTCGCCTGCGCCGCGCAGCCGCAAATCTTCCTCTGCAATGCGAAAGCCGTCGTTGGTTTCACGCATCAGCGCCAGCCGCGCGCGCGCTGTTTCGCTTAACGCAGCGCTGCGCAACAGGACGCAGACTGACTTGCCCGTGCCCCGCCCCACGCGACCGCGCAATTGGTGAAGCTGCGCCAACCCAAAGCGTTCGGCCTCTTCGATAATCATCAGCGTCGCATTGGGCACATCAACGCCCACTTCAATCACCGTCGTGGCAACCAGAACTGATGCTTCCCCGCGCGAGAATGAGGCCATCACGGCATCCTTCTCCGGCCCTTTCATTCGCCCGTGAACCAAGGCGACTTTGGGGCCGAACCGCAGCCTAAGTGACTGAGCGCGCGCTTCGGCTGCCGCCCGGTCGCTCATTTCGCTTTCCTCAACCAGCGGGCAAACCCAGTAAGCCTGGCCGCCCGCCGCAATATGACGCCCCAGTGCGTCCACCATATCAGGCACCCGGTCCAGAGCCATCACGCGCGTATCAATGGGCTGGCGACCGGGCGGCATTTCATCCAGACGGCTGACGTCCATTTCGCCGTATTGGGTGAGCGTCAGCGTGCGCGGAATGGGAGTCGCTGTCATCACCAGCAAATGCGGCGGATGCTCTGCCTTTTGCATCAGCAACAGCCGCTGCGCGACGCCAAAGCGGTGCTGTTCATCAATCACGGCGAAGCCAAGCCGTTTGTAACTGACAGCTTCCTGAAAAATCGCATGAGTGCCGATAAGAATATCGATGCTGCCATCAGCCAGCCCCATCAGAGTTGCTTCGCGCGCGCGACCTTTGTCGCGGCCCGTCAAGATCGCGACATTGACTGGCAGGCCCGCCAACTGACGGGATAATGTCTCATAATGCTGCCGCGCAAGAATTTCCGTGGGCGCAAGCAACGCCCCCTGCGCACCAGCTTCAACAGCCGCCAGCAGCGCATGGAGAGCGACCATCGTCTTGCCTGATCCGACATCACCTTGCAGCAGCCGCGTCATCGGCGTGGACTGGGCCATATCACCTTCCACTTCGCGGATTGTGCGGCTTTGTGCGCCCGTCAACGTATAGGGCAGCTTCAGCATCGCCCGCAGTTGCCCGTCGCCTTGCAAAGCCACTCCGTGCCGCCGCCGTGAAGACGCGCGCACCAGCATCAGGGCCAGTTGATTGGCAAACACTTCGTCATAGGCCAGCCGGTCACGAAGCAACCCATTTGACGGATCGCGGTGAATACCTTCGATTGCCGCCAGCCACGTCGGCCAGCCTTGCTTGGCGAGCAGCGTCGGCTCAATCCATTCCGCAAGGTCTGGCGCCCGCAATAAAGCCTGTTCGGCCAACTGCTGCACACGCCGTCCGGTCAACCCTTCTGAAAGCGGGTAAACCGGCTCACGCGCTGGCAAGCTATCGGCACTTTTGGGGTCAAGCACATGATCAGGGTGGACCATTTGCAAATCATCACCGTATCGGTCCAGCCGCCCGGAGACGAGCTTGGGCTGGTTGAGCGGCAACTGTTTCCTCGCCCAAGCGGCGCTGCCACCGAAATAGGTGAGCGCGATGTAATCACCTGGTGCATCTGTGGCGATCACGCGCAGCGGCCCGCGCCCAGTTGCGCTTTGCCGGTATTCGATGGGAGTCAGCGTTAGGGCAATGATCCTGCCAACATCAGATGCGTCAAGCGCAGTCACGCGCTTGCGCTCAACCAAGCCGATCGGCAAATGAAAGAGCATGTCAACAATCCGCCGCAACCCTAGCCTTTCGAGCGGCTTGGATATGCCCGGCCCTACGCCTTTAAGCGCATCAACAGGTGCAAACAGCGGGTTGAGGATTTCTGGTCTCATGTCTAAAGACCGACACAGGAAAGCAGCCCGCCGCGCAACTCAAAAATGCGTCGCGGGCTAAATCTGTTGCGCCTTTATCAATCGGAATGAGAGAATAAAATGGACCGTGAGACGCGCCTGAAACGCCTGAAATTCCGCAGTGATCACCGCGGTACCAAAGAAGCTGACATGATGATCGGCGGCTTTTTCAATGCACGCCACGCTGAATGGAGTGACGAGGACATCAATTGGTTTGAGGCTTTTATCGAAGAACAGGATGTGGATATCATGGGTTGGGCAATGAAAGCTCAGCCGGTGCCGCCGCAGTGGCAAGGGGCAATGATGGATGATTTGATGCAGCTGGATTTTGTGTCCATCAGCAAATGATTGATCTCTCCCGCATTCTGAACTCCAAAAAGCCTCTGACACTCGCGGGGGCCCCATCCGGGTTTCTCCCGTGGCTGATGACGGATCTTGCCCGCGCTGCATCCTCACGCGCAGTGCTGATCGCAGCAGATGATATTGCCATGCGCGCGGTTGCGGACACGGCATCCTATTTCGCGCCAGAGGTTGAGATTCTCTCTTTTCCCGCATGGGATTGCCTGCCCTATGACCGCGCATCGCCGTCGCTGCGGTCAACGTCAGAAAGGCTGGCCTGTCTCGCAGCGCTGCAACGCAAAACTGACAAGCCTCAACTTGTGCTCACGACCGTCAGTGCCGTCACACAGCGGACGCTTACGCCGTTTCGGATCCGCCAGCTTTCGGCGCGGCTGCAGGCAGGGGAGCGCATTGACCGTGATCGTCTCGCCTCACTCCTCCAATCCAACGGCTATGTCCGCACCGATACCGTCGCTGATGCTGGCGAATTTGCGGTACGCGGCAGTCTTGTCGATTTGTTTCCCGCAGGGGAAAGCCACGGGCTTCGGCTGGATTTCTTTGGCGATGAAATTGAAAGCGTGCGCAGCTTTGATCCAGCAGATCAGCGCAGCATTGCCAAGGTCGATGGCTTCACGTTGCTGCCCGCGTCCGAAGCTCTGCTTGATGCGGACGGGATCAAGCGGTTTCGCACCGCTTACCGGGAATTATTCGGGGCCACGGCCACGGGCGATCCGCTGTATCAGGCCGTTTCCGAAGGGCGGCGCTTGGCCGGGATGGATCATTGGCTTCCCCTGATTGAAGACAAGCTATCGACCTTTTTTGATCATATCGGACCCGACGCACTCATCATTCGCGACACCGGCACATCTGGCGCGGCTCAAGTGCGGTTTGACGCGATCACTGATTATCACGGAAACCGCGAACGGGCGATCTCCGCTGATCCGGGCAGTTATCGCCCACTTGCACCTGCAGCGCTTTATCTTTCCGCCTTCGATTGGGATGCCCATATCGCGGCGCGGCCCATCCATCTGGTCACTCCGTTTCGTGAGCCAGATGCCGAACATATCCTCGACTTTGGCATTGAAGCGGCGCGGGATTTTACGCCTGAACGGACCAACGGCGACAATGTTTATGATGCCCTTGCCGCGCATTCCAAAGGGCTGGCGCTGGGCAACAAGGGTCTGATCCTCGCCTGCTATTCGATTGGATCGCGAGACCGGCTGATGGGGCTGCTGGCTGACCACGCCATGACCGGACTGTCCCTCGCCGACAGCTGGCAAGAGGCGTTGGGGATTTCTGCCGCCCGTTCTCGTGCGAAGGCAGGAGCCCAGACCGAAGCAAGTGAGGCCGCTTCGCGAGCATCATTCTTGGATGGGTCTGAGCTCCTGCATTCGCAAGAAAACGGGGGAACCCGCGTCGCGCTCGCCGTTCTCCCGCTAGATCACGGCTTCACGACAAGCACAGTCGCCGTCCTTACCGAACAGGATGTATTGGGAGACCGGCTTGTCCGCCGTGCAAAGCGCAAGAAAAGCGCGGATGCCTTTTTGCAGGAGCTGGCCACGCTGACACCCGGCGATCTGGTCGTCCACAGCGAACACGGAATTGGCCGATACGACGGGCTGATGCAGATACCAGTCGCAAAGGCCCCGCATGATTGCGTCGCTTTATCCTACGCAGGCGGCGACAAACTTTACGTTCCGGTCGAAAATATTGACGTCCTTTCCCGCTATGGCAGCGACAATGACGGCGTCGCGCTAGACCGATTGGGCGGCGAAGCGTGGCAGCGGCGCAAGGCCAAAATGAAGGAACGCATCCGCGAAATTGCGGGTGAGCTTCTCGCCACGGCAGCTGCCCGCGCCCTGCGCGCCGCTGACGTCGCCGAAGTTGATCCGGGCAGCTATGCTGAATTTTCCAATCGCTTCCCCTATCAGGAAACGGATGATCAGGACCGCGCCATAAGCGACGTGGTGGGCGATCTTTCTGCTGGCAAACCGATGGACCGGCTGGTGGTGGGTGACGTAGGCTTTGGCAAAACCGAAGTCGCGTTGCGTGCAGCGTTTGTGGCTGCCATGTCAGGCATGCAAGTGGCTCTTGTGTGCCCCACGACGCTGCTCGCACGACAGCATTATAGTGGCTTTGTTGAACGGTTTGCAGGCTTCCCGATCCGGATTGGCCGCCTTTCCCGCCTTGTCCCTGCCGCTGAGGCCAAGGACACCAAAGAGGCACTGGCCGAAGGCAAGATTGATATCATCATTGGCACTCACGCTATCCTGGCCAAGACCATTGACGTTCCGCGTCTTGGCCTCGTGATTGTAGACGAAGAACAGCGGTTTGGAGTCGTCCATAAGGAGCGGCTCAAGCAGTTGAAGGCCGATGTTCACGTGCTAACACTGACCGCCACGCCCATTCCCCGCACGTTGCAAATGGCAATGTCTGGTCTGCGCGAACTCTCCGTGATCCAGACCCCGCCTGTCGACAGGCTTGCTGTGCGTACTTATGTGATGCCGTGGGACAAGATCGTGATGCGGGAGGCGCTGCTGCGCGAACATTACCGCGGTGGGCAGAGCTTCTTCGTGACGCCCAAGATCAAGGACTTGCCTGAAATCGAAGAATTCCTGCGCAGAGACATGCCTGAAATCAACTATGTCGTCGCTCACGGCCAGATGGCACCGGGTGACATTGAGGACCGGATGTCAGCCTTTTATGACAAGCGCTATGATGTGCTGCTATCCACCACAATTGTCGAAAGCGGGCTGGATATCCCAAGCGCCAACACCATGATCATCCACCGCGCAGACCGGTTTGGCCTGGCGCAACTTTACCAGCTGCGGGGCCGCGTCGGCAGGGGTAAGACCCGAGCCTATGCTTATATGACAACAGCGCCTGACCGGCTGATGACCAGCACAGCCGAAAAGCGTCTTAAAGTGCTGTCCGACCTCGACACGCTGGGTGCGGGTTTCCAACTGGCCAGTCACGATCTTGATCAGCGCGGCGCGGGCAATTTGCTGGGCGACGAACAGTCCGGCCATATCCGCGAAGTGGGCTTTGAACTGTATCAATCGATGCTGGAAGACGCGATCATGGATGCAAAGGCGGCGGGCCAGAAAATGGTCAACACCCGCGATCTTTCGCCGCAAATCACCACTGACGCGCCGATCATGATCCCCGAAGCCTATGTGCCAGACCTTGACCTGCGCATGGGGCTATACCGCCGTATGAATGATCTTCAGAATGAAGTTGAGATTGAAGCCTTTGCGGCGGAACTCATTGACCGGTTCGGCACTCTGCCAGAAGCTACGGAAAATCTGCTGACGGTCATCCACATCAAGCTCAATGCGCGCGCCGCCCATATCGCGAAAGTCGATCTGGGGCCAAAGGGTGCGCTGGTCAGTTTCTGGCACGACACATTCCCCAATGTGGACGGTTTGCTTGCCTATGTTGCCCGACTAGGCGGCATTGCAAAGCTGCGGCCAGACATGAAACTGTCCGTGGCGCGGGCCTGGGCCGATCCGAAAGCGCGGCTACACGGAGCATTGCAATTGTCGAAGGGGCTCGCGAAAGCGGCGAAGGTAAGTGGGGGCAAACACGCCGCGTTGACATCCTGACCCGTTCGTATCGGACACCCCGTTCGTATCGAGCCTAGTCGAGATATTGGGATGCGCACCCTGTATCTCGACTAGGCTCGATACGAACGGGTCAGGATGGAACATCGGATAACCTAGCCCAACACTCCGTCATGTAACCTGACACATCTGTCCATCCGTGCAGCAATCCGTTCGTTATGCGTTGCGATCAGTGCCGCAGACCCCTGTTTGCGGACCAGCGCTAAGAAAGCGTCCAGCACAATGTCCGCCGTTGCTTCATCAAGATTGCCTGTGGGTTCATCAGCGAGCACAAGCAGCGGTTGATTGGCAAGCGCGCGAGCCACAGCCACACGTTGCTGTTCGCCGCCAGAAAGCTGAGTTGGCCGGTGATCGAGCCGCGCGCCAAGGCCAAGTGTCGTCAGGATAGCAACTGACCGATCCCGCGCCTCTGCCTTGGGAGTGCCGCGGACTAATTGCGGCATTTCGACATTTTCGACAGCGGAAAAATCAGGCAGCAGATGGTGGAACTGATAGACAAAACCCAGAGTATCACGCCGCAACCGCGTGCGACCATCATCATCAAGTTTGGCTGCTTGTTCACCGTTGATTTCAATTGAGCCTGAAAATCCACCTTCCAGCAGGCCAACCGCTTGCAACAGCGTGGATTTGCCGGAGCCTGAGGGCCCGAGCAACGCGACTGTCTCACCCGGCGATATCGTCAAATTGACCCCGCGCAACACTTCAATCTTGGCTTCACCTTGAACAAAGCTGCGGCGCAGATCACGGATACGAACAATATCATTCATAGCGCAGCACCTGAACCGGATCCGTGCTAGCGGCCTTGAACGCGGGATAAAGCGTCGCAAGGAAAGTCAGCGCAGCGCCCAGCAGCAAAACCATTGCCACTTCAACTGGGTTTGTCTTGGCGGGCAATTCAGTGAGGAACCGGATCGAAGGATCCCATATTTCCGCGCCGGTAAGCATTTGAATG
>JANPCO010000047.1:0-5751 GCA_031430995.1 Sphingomonadales bacterium
GTCGATACGCGCGGGGGTCGAAACTGAATGGCTGACCTTAACCCGGCAGACCCTGCCCGCGCTGGCGAAGGGCCGCCGCTGGCCCGTCAGCGCCGACCACTGCTTCATGCGCATCCTGCTTGACACGGTGCACGGGGGACGGTGGGACAGGATAGTGCAGGGCCGCCCTGCGTATAAGCATGTCGACGCTGAACGACTGGCGACCGCAGTGGCGCTTGGCGGGCAAGTGGTGATTGGCAAAGCTGATTTATGGGCGCTCAATGCGCAGTCGCTGGCGTGGCGGGGGAAGAGTTGAGATGAGTTTAGTATCGTTTCTCCGGAATTTCTTGGAATTTCCCGGAATTTCGGTGTCCCCGGAATTTCGATTTATTGCGGAGTGTGGGTGGGCCGGGAGAATTAAATAGGGGGGTGCTGGAAGTGTGCTACGCAGCCCCGTGAATCCCTTGCACATTCAGCGCATGATCGCGCTTCCTAATCTGGTCCTTGGCGGCTGGTGCCTTTTCGCACCGCGTATGGTGGAGCGGCTGGGGGTCAATCCGGCCTACCAGCATTTAAGCGTGACGAGCGCGCTGCTGATCGGCTGTTTCGGCGCGCAGGCGGTGCTGGGCGGGCTGTTCATCTGGTTCAGCGTTTGGAAGCGCACAACCTTCCTCATCTACGCCATCGCGCTGCTGCCCTTTTTTGGGTTCAACTATTGGTTCGTTTATGAAGTGCCGATCCTCAACCGCTGGATTTCGTCGCGAACGCGGCGATGCTGGGGCTGAGCGTTTGGGGGTGGCGGATGATGGGGCGGGGGGGAATTAAGTGCTTTTGGTAAACTAGCACCGTAATTCCGTAATTCTTGGCACCGCCGTAATTCTTGGCACCGCCGTAATTCCTGGCACCGTAATTCCCGGGCACCGTAATTCCCGTAATTCATCATGTCATAAGGTAGCGGCATCTCGACTTCATGCAGCATCAACACGTCGGCATCCGGCATGGGGATTGGCTCAAATTGCCGGTCTAGGGTGAAGAGTGTTTTCATCCTGGTCGCTAAACAAGGTATCGTATTTCACTCGGAGTGTGTGGATTGGAAACTCGACCTGCGTAAAGTCCGATGAAATTCTCATGACTTGCTAAGGCAAAATCGAGGCGATCCGTATGGTACAAGGCACAAAATAAAGCTGCTGACCTCGCCTGGCAGTTTATTGATCTCTCGGGATTGAATTCAATGTCGGTAAAGCCGTCAATGTCGGTCACTAGCGGAATCAACTCCTCATTTTTAAGAAGAGCATTGATGTATAGCCAGTCATAAAATGCTGTCTTTGGTTCCAAGCCCCAGTCACAACCGAAAAACGAAAACTTCAAAAGCTGTCCACTCGTTTTCAGCCGCTCGTCGCGTTTCGCATCAATTGGCGAAAATTCAAAAATGTCGGTGAACGGTCCACCACAATCAAATACTTTACTGCCTTGGAATGCGGCTTCTACAGTAAGTCGCTTGCCTTTTTTCGTCGTAAATTTAAGATTGAAAGAAGAAAGGGCAATACCGAGCGGGTCCTCAGATTTGGAGGAGACCTCCAATGGATTTTTCACGCCGTACTCACGCAACGCCATTTCATGTAGTGCACGGATGCTTTTCTGTTTTTGCGATTTCGCGTAACCCGAGTGCCATTGAAAATCGACATAGCGCTCCAAAACGTAGCGCTTACCGTCCATCAAGGGCACAAAGATGGGCCGCTTTGCCACTTATAGTCCCGAAATAAGCTGCAAAGGAATGCTGCTAGGAATGAGAATTTCGTATTTCTTGGCTGTCCTCAAGCGTTCTTGAACGTCCGGATCCTTCCAATCGGTACACGTATAAATAACCTTCAAATCCAGTTTCGTAATCATCTCTTCAGCTGGCTTTGGCTCTGCGTCGGCTCGGTTGGAAACTGTGTCTACGATTAATGCACCCGGCGTTCGCAAGACTTCTGGCGAAACTTTAAGAAAAATGGAGTTCTCTATTCTGCCTTGTTGCCTCGCTATCCACTCCATTGGATGGTCGTTGAAAAAACACAGATGTACATGGCCGTCCATACCGCTTCGTCGGTCAGCATCTAAGCTCCAATCGTTGCCACCAGGTGCGATTGCGACTCTCTGCTGGTCCCGTTGAAGGCGCATCGAGGTCAGTCCCGCGATGCGGATAAGTGGCAAATTCCTTGAGTCCGTAAAGTGATAGAAATGGTTACCACTCTTGGTCAAAATTGTGACCAATTTTTCCACATTACTCATCATTTGCCTCCTTATCGCTCGCACCGCCGATAAACAAACTTCCCGCACCCTCAATCCCGCTCCCTGTCCCCAGCGCCCATATACAGCTCCCGCCCGGTTTCATCGAAGACTTTGCTCATCGCGGCCATGCCAGCTTCGGCATCTTCGGCGGCGATGAAGCTTTCGCTGTCCTGATTTTGCAACCGCGCAAATTCGCGCACTTCCTGGCTGATTTTCATGCTGCAAAACTTCGGCCCGCACATGCTGCAGAAATGCGCGGTCTTTGCGCCTTCGGCTGGCAGCGTCTGGTCATGATATTGCTCCGCCGTTTCCGGGTCTAGCGAGAGGTTGAACTGGTCGCGCCAGCGAAACTCAAACCGCGCTTTGCTCAGTGAATCGTCGCGCACTTGTGCCGCTGGGTGGCCCTTGGCCAGATCCGCTGCGTGCGCAGCCAGTTTGTATGTCACCACGCCAACCTTCACATCGTCTCGGTCAGGCAGACCCAGATGCTCCTTGGGAGTGACATAGCAAAGCATTGCCGTGCCGTACCAACCGATCATCGCCGCACCAATGCCACTGGTGATGTGGTCATATCCCGGCGCGATATCAGTCGTCAGCGGCCCGAGTGTGTAGAACGGCGCTTCGCCGCACACTTCAAGCTGCTTGGTCATATTCTCTTTGATCTTGTGCATCGGCACATGGCCGGGCCCTTCGATCATCACCTGCACATCAGATTTCCACGCGCGGTGGGTCAGTTCGCCCAGCGTGTAAAGCTCGGCAAATTGCGCTTCGTCATTGGCGTCGGCGATGCTGCCGGGGCGCAGGCCATCACCCAGTGAATAGGCAATGTCATAGGCCTCCATGATCTCGGTGATGTCGTCGAAATGATCGTAAAGGAAGCTTTCCTTGTGATGATAAAGGCACCATTTCGCCATGATGGAGCCGCCGCGGCTGACGATGCCTGTCATCCGTTTTGCAGCAAGCGGCACATAGGCGAGCCGCACGCCAGCATGGATGGTGAAATAATCCACGCCCTGTTCTGCCTGTTCGATCAACGTATCGCGGAACACCTCCCAGGTCAGGTCTTCGGCCACACCGCCGACCTTTTCCAGCGCCTGATAAATCGGCACCGTGCCAATCGGCACAGGCGAATTGCGGATAATCCATTCGCGCGTATCATGAATGTTGCGGCCCGTGCTCAGGTCCATCACAGTGTCCGCACCCCAGCGGATTGACCAGACCATCTTGTCCACTTCGGTCGCCACGTCGGACGCGACCGCGCTGTTGCCGATATTGGCGTTAATCTTGACCAGGAAATTGCGGCCAATTGCCATCGGCTCAGTTTCAGGGTGGTTGATGTTGTTGGGGATGATCGCGCGGCCACGGGCGATTTCATCCCGCACGAATTCAGGCGTTACATAATCGGGGATTTCCGCGCCAAAGCTCTCTCCGTCGCGCTTATATTCCTTCAACCGCTCCCGGCCCAGATTTTCACGCTCCGCCACATATTCCATTTCGGCCGTGATGATGCCTTGGCGGGCATAGTGCATCTGGCTGACATTTGCCCCGGCGCGTGCGCGAAGTGGCCGCTGAACGACATTAGGAAAAGGCGCAACGCCGCCGCTGCGGTCCGGGCCAAGCTGGCCGTTATCTTCAGGTTTCAAGGCACGGCCATCGTAAGCTTCGACATCGCCGCGTGCCTTGATCCAATCGGCACGCAGGGGAAGCAGACCCTGATTGATGTCAATCAGCACATTGGGATCGGAATAAGGCCCTGACGTATCATAGACGCGCACAGGGGCTTCACCGCTTGACGGATCAAGATGAATCTCACGCATCGCCACGCGAACACCACTGCCGGAATGCGCCGCGACATGAACTTTCTTGCTCCCGCGAATGGGGCCTGTCGTCACGCCGATTTCGGTTTTAGTCTGAATATCTGCCATGCTCTTCACTCCAATAAGGTACGGAACAAAGGCGATTGGCCACAGACCGGACTCGGTCCTTGCCAGTCCCCCGGACTGGCTGCGATCTCACCTCCCTCCGCCCGCATCAACGGGATCAGGTTCAGCGGGTCGGATGGCGTTACCCATCCCTCTCAGTCATCCTATCGCCCAAACGCAATGGCACGCTAGAACTGACTCCCCGGGGATTGCATTGGCTTAGGGCGTTTTGCGCAGCCATGATAGAGCAATTTACAGCCGAGGGACTATCTGCCGTGTTTTGATGAAACGCCGCACTGATGGCGTGACGTGCGATGAACTGGGCGGCGTCATCGCGCCTCATGTGATGTAATCGCAAAATGACGACATGAGGTTGAATGCGCTGTTAAGTTAACTCTGAAAAGTGGCAGAAATCTCCCGAAGGTAACAGTGAAATCGCGTTCCTCAAAGGGCTGTAAACTGCCCCCACGGCGCGTGTTGCCGTTACGGCTCAATTGGCGCTTGGGCAGAGATACTGGCTCTGCGGTTACCGTGCGTGTAGAACATAATGTGATCAAAATGTCAATCCGCAGGTTTGGAACGATGCAGGGTCAGCAACTGCCGTAGCGTGGCATTAGGCCCAGGCATCAAGAGGCTGCCATCTAGGTTCCGGCTCACAAATTATGCACCAGCTGCTTAGCTAATTTACGGCAAGCCGATAGTTAAATGCACTGTCACCGTAAATGCAAGCCATGATACAAAAAGGTCGATAGCGCACCCGTCTCCAGCACAATACGCACCAAGCCAGAACAATGCTTGGCCAGCCACTTTGCCAAAATGTCGGGATCACTCGCCACCACGTCGCGCTTCAAAACAGCGCCCTCGGCATCAACCACACAGATATGTGTCGTCTTGTCAGATACGTCTAATCCTGCATAAATAGTCATCTGCCACTCTCCTCCTGTGGAACCCCTAGCGGGTGATTCCGTATCAAGCAGGAGAGTGGCTAACTTAATTACGCAACGTCACCGTAATCCCCTAGTGAACTGGCACCGTAATTCCATTCACCCCATGTCGCTGAAAGCTACTCCTGCGTATGCCTTTAACGGGACTTCATTCTCTAGAATATCAGTTTTACCCAATTCGCAAGTCACTCGGAATTTTATGACACTTTTATTATCATCTTCATAACTCTCGTTTACATTCGCGCCCATTATTTCAAAAGCCCGTCGAAATTCACTTGCATATTCTGATTTTGCTTTGACGGAAAAGTTTGTGATCTGATTCATAATAAGCCCCTATCTTGATGGACATCCTGGAAAACGGTCTACTCCATTCCAAACTACAGGAATAACGTCACCCTGATCAAGAAATATGTGCGAAGCGTTACTTGAACGAATTTGTGTTAACCCAGAATAATAATTTACGCGTTGATTAGCGTAACGGTGACAGTGCATTTAACTATACCTCCAAGCAACCACGAAGCAGTAGCGGTCGAGCGGATCGTCATCAAGCATCCTAACTGAGTAGGCGGTCCAATTACCGTGGCAGCTCAAACAACTCAAGTCGTGCTCATATGCGTTTGCCCAACCCCTGCCTA
>JANPCO010000048.1:0-4113 GCA_031430995.1 Sphingomonadales bacterium
CGCCGGGCAGGCAATGCCAACGCGCGCATTCTTGGCACAGAGTTATGGAACACCGAAGGGTCAATTTCTCAGAATGCAGCGATGCGCGGGGCGTGGTTCGCTAGTGTTTCGGATAGCTATTACAATCAGCTCGCCGCCAAATACCGGGCGCGTTTTGGCAAATCACCGTTTCGCTTGTCGAGCATTGGCTATGACGCTGTTCTGCTCGTCACGCGCGTGGCCGCGAAATGGAGAGTCGGCTCACCGTTTCCAACGGCTGAACTCAATGATAGCGGCGGCTTTACCGGGATCGACGGCGCATTCCGTTTTGGCCGTGACGGTGTGGCCGAACGCGCCTTGGAAGTGCAGCAAGTCAACGCAGGCGCATTCGGCGTGATTGCGCCTGCGCCAAAGACGTTCGGAAAGTAATTATACAGCCACTAGTGCCACCAATATGGCATCGAGTAGCAGCATCCCGGCGGGCGTCACGGTGATGTGATCGCCTGACCGGATGATCAGCCCCTCACGCGACAGCATTGCGGCTTGGTCTTCGTGGATGAGTGTCTCGACCCCACTGGCCGTCCGGATCCGCGCAAGGTCAATACCTTCGGCCAGCCGCAAGCCCATGACCAGCGCTTCACGCGCTTGTTCCGGCGGCGTCAACGGCGTTTCGCTTTGCGCGCCTTGCCCGTTGCGCGCCACAGCAGACAGGAAATTTTCCGGCTTCTTGTGCCGCATCGTCGCCAATCCGCCGCGTCGCCCGTGTGCGCCGGGGCCGACACCAACATAAGTGCCATAGCGCCAATAGGTCAGATTATGGCGACTTTCCTGGCCGGCGCGGGCGTGATTAGACACTTCATAGGCGGGGATGCCGTGTGCAGCCGTCATATCCCGCGTCAGTTCAAACATCTCAGCTGCCTGCTCCGTGTCGAGGGGCGCAAATTTGCCCGTGCGGACAAGCGTTTCAAAGCGCGTGCCCGGCTCAATCGTCAGTTGATAAAGCGACAAATGGCCCGTCCCAAGCGCCAGTGCGCGGGTCAATTCGGCGGCCCAATCAGCCTGAGACTGGCCGGGCCGGGCATAGATGAGGTCAACACTCACGCGCGCAAACTGGCTCTGCGCCACGGCAATAGCAGCCAGCGCCTCATTCACGCTGTGCGCGCGTCCCAGAAACGCAAGCGCCTGATCATCAAGCGACTGTAATCCAATCGAAATACGGTTGACGCCTGCGCCTGCCAAATCTGCAAAGCGGCTGGCTTCAACTGACGAAGGATTAGCCTCCAGCGTAATCTCACAATTGGGGTCGAGGCCCCACAGCCGCTGGGCAGACTCAATCAAGGCCCCGGCAATGGCAGGCGGCATCAAAGACGGTGTGCCACCGCCAAAAAAGATTGAACCCACGCGGCACCCGTGCGTCTGCTCTGCCTCATAGGCCAGATCTGCCAACAACGCCTGTTGCCACGCATCAAAATCCACGCTGTCACGGACATGACTGTTAAAATCACAATATGGACATTTTGAAACGCAAAAGGGCCAGTGTATGTAGAGAGCAAGAGGGGGAGGAACAGGCATGCATTGCCCCTTAGCAGAGCCGGGAGGGAAGCGAAGCCATGGAAATGTTGATGCCGCTTTTTATGATGGCTGCTGTCGTTGCTGGTGTTACCCCTGCGGAACGATTGCTTTCTGCCCATAATGCAGAACGGGCCACGGTTAACATGAAGCCGCTGGCCTGGTCTGCTACGCTGGCCACTGACGCACAGCGGTGGGCCGAAAAATTGGCCAAATCAGGTCAATTTAATCATGCCGACGGCGCCGACAATGCGGGCAATCACGGCGAAAATCTCTGGATGGGCACGCGCGGGGCCTACACTCTCGAAGAAATGGTTGGCAGTTGGACCAATGAAAAGCGCATGTTCAAACCCGGGCGCTTTCCCGACGTATCAACGACTAAGAACTGGATGGACGTTGGCCATTATACCCAGCTGATCTGGCACAGCAGCCGTTCAGTCGGCTGTGCCATCGTTGCGAATCGATCTGACGATTATCTGGTCTGCCGCTATGATCCGCCTGGAAACTGGGTGGGCCAAGATCCGTTTGGGGCCGACACCATCCCGCCTAAACGCAAAGGCGCTAAAAAAATACGCCACTAATCAATGGCATGCGGATGCTTTGAAATGGCTGAGCGCGTCACAATTTTTTACTTTGTCCCCAACAGCGAATGTGCGACCTTCACTGTGAAATAACATGGGAGTAAGCGTATCGTGATCGCGAATATCAAATCATTCATTACCGCAAAGCCAGTCATTGCCGGATTGGCAGCACTTTCTTTAGTTGCAGTTCCTGTCACGGTTTTGGCCGATGCATCCGCCCCGCACTATAAGGCCAAGCCAAAAGCCAAAGCAAAACCGCGCCGTCGTGCTGCTGTGAAGCCGCGCGCGCGTGCCGTTGAAGCGCCTGTCGTGATGCAACAGCAATTGCCCGAAGTGATGACTGAAGCAGCACCAATGCCTGAGCCAGTGGCAGCACCAGCCCCTGTTGAAGTGGCTGCCGCACCGACACAGACCCCAAGCGCACCTGCACCCGTTACGAAGTCGAGTGGCGGATCAAGTTTGCTGGCCATCGCAGGTGCCGCCGCTGTCATTGCAGCCATCGTCACGGCGTCGAGTGGCGGCAACCCTGTAAGTCGCTAACTCAACAGGATCGGCACCAACATGAGAAGTTTCGCGTCGATGGCCACGCCTTCGGCGCGCTTCTTTTGGATGAAGGCAGCAACGTCGGCTAGGGCAATGCGGTGGACTGTGATATTCTCACCGTCCACCCCGCCGCCTTCGCTGACTTTTTCCAGATCATGGGCGCGCACGAAGAAAAAGCTTTCGCTGACCATGCCGGGGGATGAATAAAACTCCCCGACCACTTCAACGCGGCCAGGCCAGTAGCCACATTCTTCTTCAAGCTCCCGCGCGGCAGCAATTTCGACGGCCTCGCCCGCTTCCTCATCCCCAATCAGACCTGCGGGCAATTCCAGACAGTTGCGCCCCAGCGGGACGCGATACTGTTCAACCAGAAGCACGTGACCAGTGTCGACGGCCAGAATAACCGCAGCCTTGATGCCGCGTGCACGCGACACATATTCCCACCTTCCTTTGGTCTTGGTCGTAATGAAACGCCCCTGCCAGACGATAGTTTCAGTTTCCATCATTATGTCTTTATCCCTTTCCCTCAGCTTGTCGAAGCCTGTCCTGAGCGCCTGCAAGGCAGTCAAAGGGGGCCGTGCTTTCCGATTGTTAGGTGTCTAAAACGAAAAACGGCCTTTCGACAAGCTCAGGGAAAGGGGGTGGGCGCCTGCCGCTTAAAGCTCAATCAACCGATCTGGCAATTCGTTGCGGTCATCTGTAGCGCGCGGGAATTGGGCCGATAGGATGGCGCCCACATCACCAATCGCGGCAATCATGCCGTCTGCGACGCGGCCTTCGCGCACGGGGGCAATCATACCCACCATGGCTTCCCCCCATTTTTCATCTGGCACCAACGCGTGGATGGCTTCATCCGCGACAATTTCAGCGCGCCTTTCGGTTAACGAAAGATAGATGAGAATGCCGGTTCGCCCCTCAGTCCGCCGTTCAGCACCGGCCTTGAAATATCGGACCGCGCGCCTGCGCACTCGGCTCGCCTTCACACTGCGCGGGGTTAGCGCCGTGCGAAGCGGCACATATTGGAGCGCCAGTCGCACCGCCGCAAAGGTCACAACTGCCACAGCCAGTGAGAAGCGCAGACCGTCGGCAAAAGTCACCTCAGTCACCCAGCCGTTGCTGAACAGACCGATCAGATGGCCATAAAAGCCAGGGAAGGCTGCGACAATTGCCAGAGCAATCATTGTCGACACCCCCGCCCACCATAGCGCCACATCCAGATAGCGATCCGAATGGTGCGCAATAATCGTTACGATTTCGCCTGATGTTCCCGCTTCTGCTGCGTGAACGGCCTCACTGACGCGCAGATGGTCGGCCTCTGACAGGGCTGGTTTCCGTGCCATTACCAGTCCCCCGATGCGCCGCCGCCGCCGAAGGACCCGCCCCCGCCGGAAAATCCTCCGCCGCCGTCAAAGCCGCCGCCACCGCCCCATGACGATCCGCC
>JANPCO010000049.1:0-5488 GCA_031430995.1 Sphingomonadales bacterium
TGATTGTCTCGTTCAGATAATCGATGAAATCCGGGTTCAAGTCGATCGCGATATAGGTCGCGTCCGGTGCCAATCGTTCGAGAATATGCGGGCAGAATGTGCCGACGCCTGGGCCGTATTCCACGAAAACCTTGGTCGCGCTCCAGTCAACGGGTTTGAGCATGTGGCGGATCAGCGTGTCAGAAGACGGGATGACTGAGCCGACCATTACGGGATGTTTGAGAAAGCCTTTGAGAAACATGCGCCACGGCCCGCGCGGTTTTTGGCCTGAAACGGCGGATGCTTTTGCAGAAGATTGGCTCATGAAATGGTGCGACACTCTGTTTTAACAGGCTCAACCGTTCGCAGATGGACAAGCGACTGGCAAGGCGAAACCGAACAAAAGCACGCTGAACCGCTTCCGGCCATCGCTGATGCGTCCTATCAGTTCCCAGATGAAACCGAATCAATCCCAATATGGCCGTGATTTCGGCATCCTTTTTATCGTGATGCTGATTACGGGGGCGGGCAATACTGCGCTGCAATCCGTGCTTCCCGCGATTGGCCGGTCACTAAAAGTGCCAGATAGCGTGATTGCGACGGTTTTTTCCGTCTCTGCCCTCGTCTGGGTATTTGCGGCTCCCTTTTGGGCAAAACGGTCAGACCGGCAGGGACGGCGGCGGATGGTGCTGATCGGCAGCGCGGGGTTTACAGTGTCAATCACATTGGTGGGTCTGTTCCTGACGGCAGGACTCGATGGGTGGATCGGGCCCTATGTGGCGATGGGGGCCGTGATAACAGCGCGGGTGATTTATGGCTTCTTCGGGGCAGCAGCGCCCCCCGCCGCGCAAGCCATGGTTGCGCTGCGCACAAGCCGCGAAGAGCGGACAAAGGCGCTGACGCTGCTGGGTTCCGCATTCGGGCTAGGAACGATCCTTGGGCCAGCCCTTGCACCCTATATGGTTATTCCTGGTGTGGGTCTGGCAGGGCCCGCTTTTGTCTTTGCGCTGTTTGGGCTGGCCACATGGGTTGCCGTTTCGCACTTCCTGACAGATGACCGCGAAATCGGGGACGGTGACGAAGGCGCCGCCCGAGGCGCGAATATCAGCTATCCGTCGCTGGGCGGAGCACCAGCGGGCGCAAGCATCACAGCCGCCACGTCTGAGGTCAACGAAGATAAGCTGCCGATCCGCGATCCGCGCATTTGGCCGTGGATGTTTTCCGGTTTGGTTCTTGGCCATGCCCAGGCCATGACAGGCGCAGCGATGGGGTTCCTTGTCATTGACCGGCTTGGTTTGCCTGTGACGGAAATTGAAACGCAGCAGGCGATTGGATTGGTGCTGATGTGCGGGGCAGGCGCGGCATTGCTGGTGCAATGGGGCCTGATCCCCAATTTGAAGCTAAAACCGAGGACGATGATGACGGTTGGGCTGGTCATCTCGGCGATTGGCCTGTGCGGAACAGCCGTTTCGTTCAGCCTATACACAATCGCGACCAGTTACGCACTGTCATCCATCGGCTTTGGGTTTACCCGGCCTGCCTTTACCGTCGGATCATCGCTGGCTGTTGGGCGACGGTTGCAAGGCTTGGTGGCGGGGCGGGTGACGTCAGTAAACGGCGCGTCATTTGTTTTGGGGCCAACATTGGGAGTGGGGCTGTATCAGATAGCGCAGCCGCTGCCCTTTCTGTTTGCAACAGTCGCTTTGGCTTTGATGCTCCCCTATGTCATGCGCAAGCTCGCGGCAGATCCTTTGGACGCGTGAACCAGATAGGAATCTAATGCGTGATCGCCTGATCCGTGGTGCAGCCGGGTTTGGCGCGGACCAGTCTGCGCAGAGCAAGAGTTGCTTTTGAAGGCGCGGGCCGGGCAACTCGCTTGGCAGGCGCGGCTCGGCGAACGATCTTTTTGCGAACGATCTTTTTGCGAACGACAGGGGACAAGCCTTCATCCTTGGCGCAGGCCACTGCTGCGATTTCTTGCGCCGGGGCCGCTGCCGCTTGAGGCGCGATCGTCATGGCAGGCATAACTTCGGCGGCCACCATTTCGCCAGGAATGGGCGTCATTGCGGCGGGTTCGGCCTTGGCGCGGACCACCGGCGATTTGCGATTGCTCATTCCAAGCCCGTTTCGAAGCCCGCCAAAGCTATCCTGATCAAATTTCAGGCGAAGCGTCACAAAAGGGCCTTTGCGGGTATAACGGCTGGCTTCAAAATCGCGGTCTTTGAAGCCGACGACATTATATCCCACGGTGATGTAGGTATTTTTGGCAGGCGAAAGGCTGACCGTTGGGCCACCGGAATAGGCGTAGGTTTTTCCGCCGGGGTTCGCCCGCACCGTTCCGCTGACGCCGAGGTCGATGGCTTTTGATAGATCAAAGCGGATGTCGGCACCGATCACATTGCTCCAGCCTTTCAGTTCGTCCGCATCAATCTTGTCAAAGGAATAGCGGCTGCCCCAGAAAACCGAGACTTCACTGCGTGTCAGAAACTCGCTATCGCGGCGCTCGGTGGGGGACCAGTTGAGTGCGAAGCTGTTGATCACACGCTGCGACTTGGCATTTCCTTGGACGGTCAACGGCGCGCCGCCGATAGGGCCAGGGCGGCCGATAACGGCACCAAAGATTTTGTCTGACCGTAGTTCAAGTTTGTTCAGGAAGCTCCAGCGGCTGTCATCGGGGCGGTTCGCCCAGCTCAGCGCCAGAGCGGCTGTTTCGGTTTTGGCCCCGCCCAATTGTTGCGCATGGAACCAGCTGAACGCGCCGCCAAACGCCCGGCCTTCGCCAATCTGACGCAAGGCGGACATGTTAAAACCATAACGGTTTGTCGTTTGGCCGTCACGATATTCGCCGCGCCCAGTCAACGCCCAGTTCTTGCCGCGATAAGATGCACCTGCGGTTACGGCGGTGAAATCTTCCGAAAGGGTGCCATCAGTGCCAATAAATCCGCCTGATGCAACGGGTCGGTCAGGGTTTAGCACGCGCGACGCATCAACCCCGCCCAATGTCTTGTTCCCATCCAGCGTGAAATCCAGCGTGATTTTTTCGTTCACCGGCACGGATTGTGACAGGCCGTAGGCAGCAAAAGTGCGCGGGCCGTAATCATCAAAGCTTTGGCTGTTGGCTGATGCGATCAGCCGTCCGCCGCGCCACGGCTTTACGTCAAAGCCGATGCGTGCAGTGCGGGCATCGATGGTATCGCCTGTGGCCAGTTCATATCCTGCAACAACACTGATGTCGCCAGACACGGCATAGCGCGCAGACAATTTGTGCCTTGCCGGGAAATCAATGCTTTCGCTTGACGAAAGGGGAATTTCCGTTTGAGCGTCCAGTTCCAGCTTGCCGCCCATGAAGCGCTTGGTTGCGCCAAACTGGCCGATTGTGGATTGTGCCGTGCGTCCGTCAGACAGGGTATCATTGGCAATTGTCAAACCAGCGCGCAGATCCAGCCCCTTGGTGCGATATTCGCCCAGCACGCGTCCGGCCTGGCGGCGCGCGGTGCTGCCCAAGTCATTTTCCTGCCATGCGCTGCCAAGCACCGAAAGCTGTTCTGTGAGGCGAGCGCGCCCGTCAAATCCGAATTTGCGTGCGCCAGTTTCGCTGCGGTTAAGCTGCCCGACGCCGTAGCCTGCCTGCTGTTCGCGGGCATAGGCCAACACGTCATATTTTGCGCCGTGATGCTCGGCCTCAACCAGCCACGCTGTTGACGACCCCTGATTGACGCCTGTCGTGCCAGTGCGTGCCGTCGCGTCGCTAATGGCGAATTCGGCGCGCACTTCTGATTGCGGGGTTGGTTGGAATTTCACATCAACGCCGCCGACATTGGTCTTGGCCAGATCATCTTCATTATGGATTGCAGTTGAACCAATGGTCAGCGTCTTGGCATCATTGGTCCAGGCCACGCGTCCGCCAGCATTCATCACGCGCTGGGCAACGCCGTCTACTTCGTAAGTGACCACAATGAACTGCGGATCAAGGCTGGATGACCGGCTGAGGATAGGCTCACGAAACCGCAGAGTGCCGCTGATATAGTCAATGTCATAATCGATATGGCGAACAAGCGTGCGGGTTTCCACAATCCGTTCAGACCGCAGCCGATCGCGGATCTCCAGCGTGACCCGTTCTGAATTGGCAAGCACATCACGCGCGCCAAGCGCATAGGGGCCAGTCAGGCCGTTGCCCTGAATTTCTTCGCGGCGGTTGCGGTATGGGGTATCAGCGGCAAAGGCAGTCGCGCTGATGTTATCGCTGCGAAATTCAGATTTCACGCCGTTAAACGCCCGCGAATACCGCGTTAGAACTGGTTCGTTGATGCCCGTTTCATAATCACCGAACAGAGCGTAAAATTGCGGGCGTTCCAGTTTAACATACAACTTTCGCACGCTGGCGGCATCGTAGCGCCGTTCGCTTTGATCGGCATAAATGGTGTAATAGGCCGTTGGATCAATGACGCCGCCAAAGCGCGTATTGTCCTTCGCCTTGTCGCTATCGTAGGACATGGTCATCAGCCACTGGCCCTTGATGCGGCCTTTGGCATACAGCGCGATGCGGGCGTCAGTATAGGTGCGGTCGCCGTCTGCGCCCAAGCCTTCTAACCGGCCTTTAAGCGTGTTGAAACCAACGGTGCCAGCGGCAAAGCCCACAACTGTCCACGGGCGCTTGCCCGGTGTCAGCCAAAGCTCAACTTGCTGCTTGCGTGTTACATCGCCGTCGCGGAACGGCACTGTGATGGAAAGACCGCCGGATGCTGTCGTTGGTTCCAGTTCGATATAAGCAATGCCGTTATCGCCTTCGACGCGCCATACCGGGCGGCCCCGTTCCAGCCCGGCCAGCCCGCGTGCGGCCTGTGCATCAGCAGCAACGGCAGGATAATATGGCGCTGCAACAGCAAAGTCACCGACCACGCCGTGCTGGATAGGATGCCCGTCACGGTCCGTCATGCGCAGCGCAATGACAGGGCGTGTCACGCCGTCTGCAACCAGCACAGACTTATCCCGGATCATTTCCGCACGAATGGCGGCCCCGGAATAGGCGACGGAGCGCGTCAGCGTTTCGATGACCGTGCCACTGGAATCTTTGATCTGGGCCGTGAACACTGTGTTGCGGGTCGGCAATTCCAGCCCGCGCCAGATGCTGACGGCAACGCTGCCAACGCCATTTGTTTTCGTGCCGTCAAACGCATATTTGCTGACTGGCTGACCATTGGCCAGCAGCGTGACAGACTGCCCGGGTAAATGCTTGATCGCCACGCGCACTGCTTTCGTGCGCGGGTTGTGGTCAACGGCTGGGAACAGCCATTTCACCTCTGGTGTTTGATCGGCAAACCAATCCATTTGCGCGCCTGCAGCAGCAGCATCATCAATTGGCGCTGCACGCTTGGCGATGTCAGCATCAGGGCGCGACAGATTGTCACCAACTGTGCTGCGGAAATCAACACGGATCAGCGCGCCGCCTTGGCCTTCGACAAAGCGCGATATGGCACTGCCACCGGCGCGCGCATTCTGGGTGCAATTT
>JANPCO010000050.1:0-15254 GCA_031430995.1 Sphingomonadales bacterium
GCGCGACCAAGGTTTTCGTGGAATACGGCCCAGGCGTCGGCACATTCTGCCCGCATATTCTCGAACGATTGGCACCGGACGCGACCTATATCGCGATCGACTTGAACCCGGATTTCATCGATTATCTGAACGAGACAATCACTGACAACCGCTTCCGCGCCATCCTCGGCTCCGCTGCTGACGTGGAGCAAATCGTGAAAGACAGCGGCTTTGACCATGCCGATTATGTCGTCTCGGGCCTACCTTTTTCCACGCTGCCAACCGGCGTAGGCCCCGCGATAGCCGCCGCAACTCACCGCGTCCTGCGCCCCGGCGGAGCGTTTCTGGTCTATCAATTCCGGGCGAAAGTAAAAGATTTCCTCCTCCCCCATTTCAATCGCATCGATAGCGGTTTCGAAGGCTGGAACGTGCCGCCTTGTTTCCTATTTTGGGCGTGGAAAGAGTGAGGCTGGCGGCGGAGAAAATGGCCTGTCTGGTTGGCGCATAGCGACTGAGGCGGATGGTACCAGCTCTGCGTGGCAGTTACGATCACCTAGTCAGATACAGCAATCATAGATGCAAACCACGCAAACCCGCGCCCTTGCGTCCAGTATAATGATCAGCAGGGATGAATGATAAATTCTATGTAGGAGTTATCGCGCCTGTCACCGCAATTTCACATAATTAAATGCACTGTCACCGTTATCCCACATACCAAGGGTTTAATGCACTGTCACCGTAACTCCCGTCGTACGTGTTGCACTTCGTTTGCGAACTCATTGAGACTTAGAGTTTCTGCGATGGCATCGAGACTGGTCAACCTTAGGCAAGGTAGCCCAGCCCCTTGTAGAGCACGGGGCGACCGAGCGTGGTGGTCAACAGCTGCTTTTGGGAATCGGAATTTGATGAACCAACGAACGAAAACTTGTCGTGAGCAGTCAGTGATAACCCTCAACCTTTCCGTGTCATTCCACACACACGTAATTCAGACCAGCCCCTACCGCCCACGACGCAGATTGATGCCGCGCGACACAGTAAAGTCCACACTCGACACCAGGAAATAGGCAAGCAGCCATTTGGTGCGTGCAAACAGTCCGGATCGTGCTTTGTGAAGCTGCGGCGTGATGGCTTCTGAATAAGGCACATGCGCTTCGATCAGTTTGCGCATCTGATCGGCAAAGGCCTTATCGACAATGCGGACCATGATTTCAGCATTGATGTAAAGGCTACGCATGTCGAAATTGGCGGACCCGATATAGGTGATTTCATCAGCTACGATCAGCTTCATGTGCAGCATTTGCGGCTGATATTCCAGGATTTCCACGCCGCCGCGCATCAGCCGCCGGTAGCAATGCCGGGCCGCTGCGATTGTGACTCCGTTATCAGAGCGCGAGGCCGTAATCATCCGCACATGGCCACCTTTCCTCAGGCCGATCCGCGCCAAGCGCCGGAGCATGCCCCAATTGGGGGAGAAATAGGCCTGGATCATATCCAGCCGCCGCGTGCCGTGCAGATCGCGTTTAATCGCGCGGGTGAGCGGGCTCAGCCGCTGAAACGGGCCGCCCAACATCCAGCGGATCGGACCGCTCGTGTCGCTATGGCTTGTTAATATTTGCGTCAGTGTGCGCAACGATTTGCGACGCCCGAGCATCCAGCCTTTGAGAGCTTCGTGGTAGAGCGCAAGCCGCTTTGCCGCGGGGCCTTCGATACTCACATAAAGATCATGCCAGCTGCCGCCTTCGGGATCATCGGCAAAATAATGGTCGACGATATTTGATCCGCCGACAAGTGCGCGCTCATTATCGGCCACAATGATCTTTTGGTGGTTGCGCAGCAGATAGCGCCGCCCCCAGGCGGAATGAAAGCGCGCAAAAACCACGCCGGCTTCAACCAGAGGCTCATAAACGGAGTCAGCCCGTTCAGCTGTGCCAAACCCGTCGACCAGCAACGACACATCCACCCCGCGATTGCGCGCGTCGATCAGCGCCTCTCGCACGGTGATTGACGTTTCATCATCACCGAAAATATAGAAAAACAGACGTAGGCAAGTTTGCGCGCTTTCGATGATGGCAAGGACAGCAGCCAGCCGGTCTGCGCCTGATACGGCAACACTCAATTCATGTCCTGCGACTTTGGCTGTAAAAAGGGGAAACTGCGGTAAAGCTGGCATAGTGCCATCATGGCGTGCATGCCACCTGAATAGCAAGTCGCCCGCGGCTTTTCCTTGCCTTTCGCACGGTCCATTGCTATCGAGTGGCATACCCCGATCATGTCTAGAATATGGAGATCGCCTGATGGCGCGCGTTACCGTTGAAGATTGCGTCGACAAAGTGTCGAACCGTTTTGACCTTGTGCTGGTCGCTGCCCAGCGCGCACGCCAGATTTCAGGCGGGGGCGAACTGACCATTGACCGGGACCGTGATAAAAACCCCGTTGTGGCTCTGCGCGAAATTGCCGAAGAAACTGTCTATCCTGATGAGTTGCTGGACGCCGTCGTCACCAGCCTGCAACGTGTTCGCCTGGAAGATGATGATGAAGTGGATGAAATGGGCTCGCTCAGCCAATCGGCAGAAGCTTTGCGGCTGACGGCTGCGACGCCGCCGCGCAATCAGAATTTGGGCGGTGAAACGGATTGAAATTGAAACCCTGATCCGCTCAGCCTGAGCTTGACGAAGCCTCGTTTGGCAGCGCCCTCAGGGGCTTCGTCAAGCTCAGCTTGAGCGGGATGGTGCAGTTGCTCGGATTGGTGGCCTGCTTCGAGTCAGACGTCGCTCAAGCTTACGCCGCGCGCACATCCTGCACTGGCATTTCAAGCGGACGAATGTCGTGGGCATGTTTCCAGCAGAGATCCTCCAGCTGCAGCGCGCGACCATCATGCGCCAGCACAGCAACGCCAGCGATTGGTTGTTCATCGCGCGCATCGACCAGCACTGGAGTTGACGGCACTCCGTTGCCCCATTTTTCGCCCCAGGTCCGCATCGCAATCATGGCGGGGCATAATTCGGACCCCTTTTGCGTCAGACGATATTCGATTTTGCGGCGATCATCGGGCATCGGCGTGCGCGCCAATATGCCATGTTCAACCAGCCGCCCCAGCCGATTGGCGAGGATGTTGCGCGCAATCCCCAGCGTCGATTGAAATTCCTCAAAATGACGCAGACCATTAAGGGCACCGCGCAGGATGAGGAATGACCAGCGTTCGCCAATCGCTTCCAGAGCAACAGGCAAGCCGCATGTTGCGACATCTTCTAGTGGCTCTCTCAATCCCATCAGACTCTCCTACTCGCTCGTTCCATAGACCCTACGCGCATTTTGCAGGGATGCAAAAATAAATTCAGTTTTAGGTTGCAACTAGAAACTTAATATAATAGGTAGTGATTCGCAACCGAAATTGAAAGGTGCAATATAATGAATAAGTTCCTCTCCCACATCATTCCCGTCGCAACATCGATCGCATTTTCCGCTGTCTTGCTTGGCGCCACAACTAACGCATCCTTTGCCGCAACGAACGCGCCAGATTTTCGCCTGACGCCGACGCAATCCGTCACAGGCACTAAGATTGTGAATGAAACGCTTTGGCGGTGCAGCACGAATGTGTGCGCAGCTGCAACCGCGAACAGCCGCCCCGAAATCGTCTGTGCACAGGCCGCCCGCAAAGTCGGCAAAGTGGCAAGCTTTAGCTACAAAGGCACAGATTTTGACGCCGCCGCGCTGGAAAAATGCAATGCCAAGGCGCGCTAGAGCTTAGTGCGTGAATTGCGAAACACTGACGTCGTGCTGAACTTGTTTCAGGACCCATGCCTCACTTATTCCGCTAAATTGGTTCCTGCCACACTAGCACCACCACCCAGGCATGGATGCTGAAACAAGTTCAGCATGACGGTAGCTCTGATTTGACGCGTCGAGCCATCCATTTCCCTCCACAGCGACTCCATCTCTGCTGTGGACACTGAGCGGCCTTTTGCACCCTCTGCGAAAGGCCGCATTTTTTTGCCCTATTTGATGGCGCCAGACGCGAACAGTTTTGGCACGAGTGTGATTGCCCCCAACAGGGGCCAGCGCCGCTGCCATGGTTTGATCTGGATGGCAGTGCCTGCGTGGCGGTTGATCTTCCACGCAATATAATCAATCCCGCCTGCAAAGGTCAGGCTGGCCTTGGCAAGCCGCACGACACTCATCAGCTTGCCGTGACGGCGCAACTTGGCCCAGCGCTTTTGAGCCTCATCGCGACTCATTGCGCTTATTGACGGCAGTGCTGCTGCGATGCGAGCATAACGTAACGGGTCAGAGTCGACGATAGAGCCTGATCTGCTGCCTCGTTCTGCCCGCAATTCGCATGTGTAAGTCAGCGCAAACCCAGCGCGCCACACACTGTCCGCATCAGCTCCATCGGCCATGGGTCTAGCAAGTTGAGTTAACGTTGCCGAGGCTTGGCCAACGCCGTCAATGATCAGCGCGCTGACCCCCTCTGCAATACCCTCCCCTTTCACCCAAACCAAGCGGACGGGCTGGCAAAAGCGCGCCCAGACCGACACTGTGCTAGCCTCTGGACGGTTCAGAGCCTCAAAATCAGCACTACTTAACACCGCATATTTTGCAGCAAGGCCAGCGTGCGCAAACGGAAACACATTGGGCGGGATTAACCGGTTGGCTGCCGCCATCCAGCGTTTCGAATACGCCGCGCCATAATCCGACACGATCAGGTAGAAATCGAGCATCAGGCCGTCAAGCTGACACTCGCGCAGGCATGACCCGTAAAAAAGCACGGCCAGCGAAGCCTGCCCATGCTGTGCCGCAACTGCTGCAGCCATCGCCACAACGCGAGGATCAACTGGCTCTGCCAGTTCAGCTGCGATGATTGTTTGAAGGTCCGTCACGCCGCCCGTTCGTCACGCCGCGAGGCGGAGGAAATTCATGGGAGGCGTAGACCGCAAGATAATCGGCCGGCCAGAGACCGCGTGAAATTCCTCCCCGTCAAGGATCACGCTGGTCTGTTCACTGTCGATCCTGATCACGTCCCCATTTTCAAGATGGACACCGTCGGCCTGTTCTTCACCCAATTTGCCGCGCACGCTGAGCATCAGGGCCTTAAGCAGCGACCACGCCGAATTTTCAACAGCGATCAGCTTCATACCCCCACGTTCCCCGCCGGTTTGCGCACCGAGCACCATTTTTTCCAGGGTGGTCACAATCAGAAATGCGAAATTACCGTTGATCTGGCCATCACGAGTGAGTGACACTTTGACGGGCATCGGCCGCGGCGGCAGATATTTGCCGCGAATGCCTGTGAACATCGAAAAGAATACGGCTAGTCCGGCAAGCACATGGCTCAACCCATTGGGCAGACCTATCGGGTAGATTTTATGACGGCAAAAAAGGATCGTATCGGCAAGCCCTGCGCCGCCCAGAAACATGCCCAGCACAGGACGATTGCCCAATTCGCCTTCAGTCAGCGCAATCAGTTCCCGTTCGACAAGATGATCAGCCAGATTGGTCTGTGCAATCGCAACGATCCGTTCCAGCGCCGCAATCGGATCCCCCACAGACCCCAGATCAAGCGCGATCAAATTGGTTTTTCCATTGGGCAAAACGGCCACTGGCGGCGGACTGCCTTTGAAATGATCACCCAGATGAAGCTCTGTGAGCGTTGCCTGCACTGTGCCGTCGCCGCCGTTGACCACCAGCACGCGCGGCTCTGCCCGGGCTATCGCTTCCAGCGCGGCTCCAATTTCGTCAGCCTTTTCCACCTCATAATGAAACAGTTCCGGGCGGGCCGCGCAATAGTCTCTGATCGCGGGAAGGATGGCGCGGTTGCCGGTCGAAAGGGGGTTCGACAAAAGGGCAACTGCAACCATGTTTAGCGCACCGCCGTCTGAACGGGCTTGAACGATCCGCCGGACAGATATTTCATCGTGATGACAGCAGTGGTGACACCAGCACCGACTTGCATCACCACTTTGGCCGCGGGCGGTTTTTTACCAAACATAACGTCAAACATGGAAATCACAGGGTTGCCCGACGCGCCGACGCCGTCTGCGCGGTCTGAGTCGCCGTTGTTGTTCAAATCATGGCGCAAGTCGAGAACATAGGGCCCCGCCCTGGGCACAGTCATGCAAATTTCGACCGGACCATTCGAAGGAATATCAACTTCGGTGCGCTTCATCGCAAATTTCTTGTTGAACCAATGGGCAGAATTGGCGCCGTTGAACGTGCGAACACGCACTTTGCCAACGCGGCTCTTCAGCCCGACAACTTTCACAAGCACAGCCGGGCCAGCGCCACTGGCGCAGCGCGCAGCATCTGGCCCAAGCGATGCTGCCGTGGCCCCGCAAAGTGGCAATAAAAAAGCTGCCAAAGCAGCGGCGGACGCGAAACGCATTTTTACCATGACCAATCAACTCCTGGTGGTTATACCGGCATCGCGTTGCCGGGCGGTTTCTTACCACAAGAACTGCACTAAGTCGGATTTACGGCGAAATAATGGTCAAGGATCGAAGGTTCCATCACAGTAGATGTTTACGGCGACTGATCGATACCTGGCCCGGCTCATCGCGCTGCCTCTTTTCTCGACGCTTGTCATCGCGGCGATGCTGCTTGTCCTCGATAAAATGCTGCGCTTGTTTGATTTCGTCGCCCAGGAAGGCGGCCCGGTCAGCGTGGTGTGGCGCATGCTGGCGAATCTTCTTCCCGAATATCTCTCGCTTGGCATTCCCATCGGGCTGCTGCTGGGCATTCTCCTGGCGTTCCGAAAGATAGCACTATCCTCAGAATTGGATGCGATGCGCGCGCTCGGGCTTGGTTATGGCCGACTTTTGCGGGTGCCTTATATGTTCACCATTGCGCTTGCCATTATCAATCTGGGCATTGTTGGCTATGTTCAACCCTATGCGCGCTACGCCTATGAAGGGCTGCGGTTTGAGCTTCGTTCCGGTGCTTTAGGTGCATCGATCAAAGTGGGCGAATTTACCAACCTGGGCAAACGCATGACGATGCGGATTGAAAAAAGTGCCAATGAAGGCCGCGACCTGACCGGCATTTTTGTCATGACAGAGGCAAAGGACGGCAAGTCGCTTTCCGTGACGGCGCAAAAAGGCACGTTTATGGGCACTGATGATCCTGATACGATCATCTTGCGCCTGACCAACGGTGTTCTCGTGCACAATGCGCCAGGTTATAAAGTGCCGCGCGTCCTTAGCTTTACGGGCCATGATTTGCCGATTGATTTGCCCAAGATCGAAGCCTTTCGGGGGCGCGGCGGCAAAGACCGCGAACTGACTTTGCCTGAACTTGCCCGCATCAGCAACGACACACAAAAGCCAGCGATGCTGCGCAACGAAAGCTTGGCCAACTTTCATTTCCGCCTTGTCGAAGTCGTGATGATGTTTCTGCTGCCACTGCTGGCTGTGGCGCTGGCCGTGCCGCCCAAGCGGTCATCATCGGCGCTGGGGGTATTCCTGTCGATCGTGATGGTGGTGACTTATCATAAAATCAACGAGTCCGCCGAAGGGCTAGGATCGCTTGGCACAGTCAATCCTTTGTTTGCGCTTTGGATTCCGTTCCTGTTGTTCGCAGCGCTGATCATCCGCATGTATTATGTGCTGGCCCATACGCCTGGCGGCGAGCCGATCGGCGGGCTGGACCGGGGCTTTGGCAAAATGACAGCTGCGTTCCGACGCTTTTTCGCGCGCTTCGTGCCAGTGGCGGCGGGGTAGCGGGTCATGGCCAACAGCTTCTTCCCATCGCGCATCATTACGATTTACGTCGCAAAAATGTTCCTCATCCGGACGTTTTCGATCCTGTTTGCGCTGGTTCTCATCCTTCAGGCGCTCGATTTGCTGGGGGAATCAGACTCGATCCTGTCTTACCCGGGTAATGGCTCTGCCGAATTGCTGACTTATGTTGGTCTTCGCGTGCCGCAGATCGTGTCGCGCTTTCTGCCTTTTTCGGTTCTACTTGGCACATTGGTGACGCTCGCTACGCTTAACCAGAATAGCGAAGTTGTCTCGATGAAAGCAGCGGGCCTCTCCGCGCACCAGGTGCTGGCCCCGCTGATGGTGGCGGCCTTTGGCGTCGCGCTCATATCCTTTGGCTTTAATGACCGGATCGTCACGCGCGCGAACGCGACGCTGGACCGCTGGGAAAAGGCCGAATTTGGCCCGATGCCAAAGGACCGCAAGTCCGCCCTCAACATCTGGGTGCGTGACGGGCCAAACCTGATCCACGCCGCCGAAGTAACAGGGCGCGGGGCGGCCACTCGGCTGACGGGCGTTACAGTCTATAACCGAGGCAGCGGCGCGCTTGACTCCATTGTGCGCTCCCCCCTTGCGCAAACGATAGGCGGCGAATGGCAATTGACGGATGCAGACCGGTTCGACGTGGCGCGCGGCACCATGACAAAGCTCGGCACAATCCGCGTTGGCGCAGGCATCAGCCCTGATCAGTTCACACTCGCCGCCGTGGATGCTGACGAGCTCTCGCTGCGCGCGCTGTGGGCCGCGATTGGCGATCTCAAAGCCGCTGGCCGCCCGACTGGGCCACTGGAGGCTGGACTGTGGCACAAGATTTCCGGGCCGTTGTCAGCCCTGCTGATGCCGCTGCTCGGTGCGGTCGCCGCCTTTGGCATTGCGCGTTCTGGGCGTTTGTTTGTGCGTGCCGTCATCGGCATGGCGCTGGGCTTTGCCTATTTCGTCGCGGATAACTTTGGCCTCGCGATGGGCAATCTCGGCGCTTATCCGCCATTGCTCGCGGCATGGGGGCCGTTTTTCCTGTTTCTTCTCATCGGTGAGACTGTCCTCATCAACACCGAAGAATAGGCAGCGGATCAAAGCGCCCGTGGAGCGCACCATCCTCAACCGCGCGCCAAGCCGTCACTTCACCGCCTGCGATAATGAGCCAGACCGATCCGTCCGCCGTGGCCATATCCGCGTCACACGCCGAAGGCTCCGCCCGGCCACCCGGGTGCGAGTGATAGTGGCCGATGAGTTTTGGCCCTGCACCCCGCCCGCGCCGGTGCGCCGCGATCAAGGCCACCGGATCAACCTCAAACCGCCGAGTAGGGTCAGCGGCGACATTTCGGGATGGCTGAGCCTCCTCAACACAGTCGCACGCGCCAAACAGCAACCCGCAGACCTCCAAATTCGGTGACTCATCCGCCGCTGCGATCATCTGATCGATCACGCGTTGAGCTATGGTGAACGGCGGTACGTGCATAGCGGAACGATGCCGGACCAGAGGACATACTGCAATGCCCTGCCCTTCTCCGCCAAGTCCAAAGGTCACACGCGGTTCACGCCTGAGCGGTGTTTTTCACCATGCGCATTGATCGTCAAATGCAACGGTCGCCATATCATGTCCAAATCAAAAAGCCCGGAAAACTTCCGAAGGTAACACTGAAATACACTTTTCACGATCAGAAACACGAACAACAGGCGCGCGGCGGCAGTCGCCTGCACGCTAACTTTTTGGTCTGGGCGAGCACCATATTCCATACCAATGATCGACCAGAAAATATCCTACATGGCAAGAACATTTTACGAACAAAGTGACACAATATTTGACGAGGTGAGCCTTAACATTCGGTCACGCCACGGCGGGTATGTTGGGGAGTGCTGACTGGCGGGTTTTGGGGCATCGAATGCAAAAGCGGATCCTGAATGAATTTACTACGCTGTTTCCCAAAGGGCACGCACGTCGAATGCCGATGTTGAATGCCGCAGCAATTTGGCCGAACCTCATGAGCTCATTTTACTTAATGTAAACGGGTGCATGCTAGCGCTTTACGGCGGGTATGCTGGAAATCTGATCCTAGTGGGAGGCCAAGCGGTGAACAGTTCTGAATTAGCTCGCGTTTGGATTATCATCATATTTTTTGCTTTGCTGTCAGTGAGTGCAGCAACTGGCTTCCCTGAAAACTATTTTGACGAACCCTTGCCGAGAGGCGTGTCAGCGTTGCAGGCCATTGTTTCTTCAGTGGGAACCAAACCGTTCGGCGAAATGGGTGGCGCATTTTTCTTTGGTTTTCTTGGTATCATCATTGTCTGGCTGGCCCACCGACAATCACGGGGGAACAACGCAGGCCTTACTAAACAGCGCGAGCCAAAGCCAACGATTGATAGCCTTGCTCCTTCCGAGAAAAGGGACGTCACGCTGCAATCTGGCTTCGGTCGCAAGCGGGTGATTGGCTCATCTCCCCAACCTGCGACAGCCCAGCCAGATTTCTATCTTGACGAGTATTTGGCTATTTTAAATCAGGAGCGCGAAGCGGGGCCTATCCCGGCATGGGCATTGCTGCTGCGATCTCCCTATAAATCGTGGGCTGAAGCGACATCCTGGCTAGGTGGGCAGCCGAAAGCGCCTTCGGGATTTGTCTGGCCATGCGAGGCCGATGGTAAGCCTCAGACTTTTCTTGCCCAGATCGATCTCGGATCGCTTAAGGCTGACCCAGAAACCGGTGAGCGCTACTTCAACTTACCAGAAAGCGGTGCATTGCTGGTCTTTGTCGGTACAGTCCAGACGGTTTGCTTACTGACCGCATCTGAAATGGCGTTGGCCGAGAAGATGTTGCCGCCTGATGACCTGCCGGCACTGAAAGAACGTGGTTATTGGGGTGACGGCAACGCGTTTACCTATTGGCCAGTCGATCTTGTAGCCTACAGCAGCGACGAATACCTGTCAGCGCCTCCGTATCGCCCGTCAATCTTCCCTGATCGGTTCGGTGACCCACAGAGCTGGATTTCCACCTGGGCTCTTGCTGCGCTCGAGGCAGAAGTAGTGATCACTTCGCTCGAAAATGAGATGCATCATGCCGAATGGAAGACCCGACAATATCGCGAAGACATAGCCAAGAAGGGCGCGTCTATACCCCAGGACGCCCACGCTGCGCTAGCAAACAATCATCGCGATATGATGTTGATAGAATGCCCTGCCGTTCTGAACAAGCTTTATAAGTGGCGCGAACATGCACGTTCTCAGCCTCCACAAGCGCCAGTTGACCCTGCGCTGTTAAGTGAAATCCTAGAACACCGGCACGCGCTTAGAAGCCGCATGGCAGCAAATTACGGTTCAATGCACGCTCTTGCTGGCAGTGTGGAGATGGTATGGGAGAAACTGCGTACTTGGCACACGGAAGCCGGTGCGGCAGAAAACCTGCGAAAACTGCCGGTCGAGTATCAGGATTTTGTCGAAGCCAAAGTTACCGATTGGCGGATGCACCGGCTGTTTGGCATTGAACCACCCTTCTCGAACAATGATGAAGATTTGCGGGGCTGGAGTTGCGTGATCAGCGTGTACGCTGACGCTCTTCTAGGCACCGATTCGGACCATGATTACGGGATGTCAGTGTGGGTCAAAACGGAAGACCGGAACAGCGCCAATTTCACCCACGGACAGCTGGTCAGGCACTGCGCAGTTTGAACTGACCGGTGTCAAGCTGAAGCGCCACATTTGATTGCATAGATACACCGGAACTACTTTGCTTGTTGCTGTGCGGCCCGGCGAGCCAACCCCCATTTCCAACAACGGGCAAAGAGGATTTGCATGTTTCCTTTAGACGTTCACGATTGACTGAACCAACGACCGAAATGTCATCGCGAGCCGTCACTCCGCCACCCCCTACGCCGCATCCACAAGCACCAGCTCCGCCTCTTCACTCGCCTCAATGCGGTGCGCGCCTTCGCCTAGCGCGATACCGTCGCGGGCATTCACCACTACGCCGTAGACACTCACAGCCCCAGTGGCGGGCACGAGATAGGCGTGGCGGCCCGAAGCGACGGTGTGCGTCAATACGCCGCCTTTAGCCAATGTCGCGCCGAGCACGCGGGCGTCAGCGCGCAGCGGCAGGGCGTCGTCTCCTTCAAAACCGCTGGCGAGGACAACCCATGCGCCGGATCGCGCGTCTTTGGGAAAGGGTCGCGCGCCCCAGAAAGGTGCGCCACCAGTTTCGCGGGGGATGATCCAGATTTGAAAAATCGTCGTTGGCACAGCTTCATGATTAAATTCGGAATGGCGAACGCCGCTGCCAGCGGACATCACTTGCACGTCGCCCGCCTCTGTGCGGCCCTCATTGCCCAAGCTGTCTTTATGCGTGATCGCGCCGGAACGGACATAAGTGATGATTTCCATATCCTCATGACCGTGCGGCGCGAAGCCTGTTCCCGGCGCAATAGTGTCATCATTCCACACGCGGATGCTGCCCCAATTCATGCGATTTGGGTCATGATAGCCGCCAAACGAAAAATGGTGGCGAGCATTAAGCCAACCATGATCAGCCGCGCCAAGTTCGGCAAAAGGGCGAAGTTCGGTCATATTCTTGACTTACCTCAGCGGGGTGTGTCCGCTGGCATATCACTTACGTCGTGGCGACCAGCCGAGATTTCAAGAGGTGGCGCGCAAAGGCGAAATCAGCGATAGGGGCACCATGACATCAGCCATAACATCAGATAGTGCCACACATTCAGACTCACCCCCATCAATCATCACCGAGGACATGGCAGGATGGCGGCTGGACCGCGCGTTGGCCGCACTCATCCCAACACTCTCTCGCGAGCGGATCAAGGCGCTGATTTCATCCGGCAATTGCGTGTCCGGTGCGGCGCTCAGCCGCGATCCGTCGCTCAAGGTGAAGGCAGGCACCGCGTTTAGCCTCACCATCCCTGCCCCCACGCCTGCGCATAACATTGCGCAGGATATTCCGGTGTCGATCCTGTTTGAGGATGATCATTTACTGGTGGTGGAAAAGCCCGCTGGGCTGGTCGTCCACCCTGCAGCAGGCAATCTGGATGGGACGCTGGTCAACGCGCTGCTCCATCACTGCGCCGGGCGCTTGTCGGGCATTGGCGGCGTCGCGCGGCCGGGGATCGTACACCGGATTGACAAGGATACGTCCGGCTTGCTGGTCGTCGCAAAGACCAATCCCGCGCATGAGGGGCTGGCCGAACAGTTCGCCAAGCACAGCATTCACCGCCGCTACGCTGCTGTTGTCAACGGAACGCCCAAAACGACGCGCGGCACCGTGAATGCGGCGCTGGCCCGCTCCCCCTATAACCGCAAGAAAATAGCCATTGTTGAGGAAGGACGCGGTAAGCATGCGATCACGCACTGGCATATGGTGGAGCCTCTGCGCGCTGCTGCGTTCCTCCACTGCACCCTTGAAACTGGCAGAACGCACCAAATTCGCGTCCATATGGCGTCAATTGGCCATGCGTTGGTTGGGGATCCCGTTTACGGTAGCCCCCGGGATGGGCATAAGGCTCTCTTGAAAGACATGGGCTTTGTGCGCCAAGCCCTGCATGCTGCTGAGTTAGGGTTTTTGCATCCGGTAACGGGGGAGGGATTGAAATTTGAAAGCCCCATCCCATCTGATATGCAGGAACTGTTAAGCGAGTTGCGTGTTTAAGGGGCGTTACGTGTTTAACAGTCTGGAACAGCCAAGGGCGTGAACCTGAGGCTTTGGGAGTTTATAGCGATATGGCCGGGAAATCGGTTGCCGTTCGGACGAAAAAGCCTGCCTCCACCATTCCTGCACTCGGGAGTGAGGACGGGCTCAACCGCTATCTGGCGGAGATCAAGAAATTCCCGCTCCTCAAGCCTGAGGAAGAATTCATGCTGGCCAAACGCTTTCAGTCGCACGGCGACCCCGAAGCGGCGGCAAAGCTTGTCACGTCTCACCTGCGGCTGGTGGCGAAAATCGCCATGGGCTACCGCGGTTACGGCCTGCCCGTCAGTGAGCTGATTTCCGAAGGCAATATCGGCCTGATGCAAGGCGTGAAAAAGTTTGAGCCAGATCGTGGTTTTCGCCTCGCCACTTACGCGATGTGGTGGATCAAGGCGTCGATGCAGGAGTTTATTCTGCGGTCGTGGAGCCTTGTGAAGCTGGGCACGACAGCCGCGCAAAAGAAGCTGTTTTTCAACTTGCGCCGCATGAAGAATAACCTTGATGCTTATGATGACGGTGATTTGCGGCCTGAAGATGTGAAGAAAATCGCGACTGATTTGGGCGTGACTGAAGCAGAAGTGATCAGCATGAACCGCCGGATGCTGGGCGGTGGTGATACGTCGCTCAACGTTTCCCTGAACGAAGAAGGCGAAGGCCAGTGGCAGGATACGCTGCCAGACAATGGCCCGTTGCAGGATGAGGTTTTTGCCGAGGCCCAGGAACGCGTGTCGCGCCGCGCGATGCTGGTTGAGGCGATGGAAGGCCTCACCGACCGGGAAAAAATGATTCTCACCGAACGCCGCCTGATCGACGAGCCACGCACGCTGGAAGACCTGAGCCAGGAATTCGGCGTCAGCCGCGAACGCGTCCGCCAGATCGAAGTGCGCGCCTTTGAAAAGCTTCAGAAGGCCATGGTGCGGATTGCTGGCGACAGAAATATGCTGGCGATTGCTGCCTGAGGCTAGAGCGTAATGACTTTAGACGGACCCAATCCACTCAACCTGAAGAGCGGATCAACTTAAAGTCATCATGCTCTAGAGTTCTCCGGGCTTGACCCGGAGCCCAGGAGTCTCAAGCACAGGTGTCGTCCGCCCCCTAGGCTCCGGGTCAAGCCCGGAGCACTGGCGCAGCAACCGCCTTTGCTGGTACTCGCGGCCTGAAGCCAGTTCTGCGGGCGTAACAGGGAAGCGCCAGGTTACCGTTCTCCGGGCTTGACCCGGAGCCCAGGAGTCCCAAGCACAGGTGTCGTCCGCCCCCCTGGGCTCCGGGTCAAGCCCGGAGCACTGGCGCAGCAACCGCCTTTGCTGCAAGCGCGAACGCAAGGCCCAGCATCGCCCCGGCGACGACATCTGTCGGCCAGTGAACGCCCAGCATCACCCGTGACAAACTGGACGCACCCGCAAAGCCTATCGCCAACGCCAGCCGCGCCTTAGCTGAGCCTACTGGCAACAAAAATGCCATCGTCAAGAATAGCGCCGTCGCGTTGGTCGCGTGGCCGCTGGGGAAGGACATGCTCGACACGCCGTCCAGATGCGGTACGAGATCTGGCCGGGGCCGTGCAAACAAGATTTTCAGCACATCCGACGTCACGCCTGCCAGCACCGGAACCACCATCATCACGAGTGCCAGCTGCCGTTCTTTTTTCCAGAGCAACCAGATGACTGACAGCGCAAGCAAGATCGACCGCAGCTCACCGTCTGCAATCCACGTGAACATAGTGGCGGCTGTGATCAGGCCTTGCGACGACGCCGTTTTTGTGAGGGCAAGGGCGCGAAAAACCTCAACGTCCACGCCCGCAAGAACACCGGACCGCACAGCAAAACCCATGGCAATGGCCGCCGCG
>JANPCO010000051.1:0-8281 GCA_031430995.1 Sphingomonadales bacterium
ACGGCGAGATTTTTGCCCGCGATTAACAGCGCCATGCCGCGCTCCTACCGCACTTTCACCCCCTAAACCGATTTGTGTTGCGTCGCACAATGATAGGCGTAGTGCCGCGCGGGGTTCCCGGAGTTACCTATTATGCAGTCAAGTGAGTCGGCTTCGCACGCGTCTGCGTCATCGCACCAGACGTCGCTCGCAATGCTCACCGTAGGGGCCATAGGAGTCGTCTTCGGTGACATTGGCACCAGCCCACTTTACGCCTTTCGCGAAGCCCTGACGCAGGCCGCGCCACTCGGTATTGGCGCTGCTGAAATTGTCGGTGTGCTTAGCCTTGCGCTTTGGTCCCTCATCCTTGTTGTCACGATCAAATATGTCCTGTTCCTGATGCGGGCCGATAATGAAGGCGAAGGCGGCGTGCTGGCTTTGCTGGCGCTGGCGGGACGCGCCATCGGTGGACGTCGCGGGACAATTTTAGTGCTGGGGGCGATTGGGGCTTCGCTCTTTTACGGCGATGCAATGCTGACGCCTGCGCTCTCCGTCTTGTCGGCAGTGGAAGGGCTGAGATCAGTTCCTGCGATCGGCAACGGCATATCGCAATCTCACATTTTGCAGATTACCACGATCATCCTGATTGGCCTTTTTGCGATCCAATCACGCGGAACAGCAACAGTTTCAAAGCTGTTCGGCCCGATCTGCCTTGTCTGGTTCTTTGCGCTGGCGGCGTTGGGCATCATCCACATCAGCGATGAGCCTGCCATTTTAGCAGCAATTTCGCCGCACCACGCCGTTACGTTTCTGCTCACCCACGGAGTCGTCGGGTTGTTCGTGCTAGGCGCTGTGTTCCTGACTGTAACAGGGGCTGAGGCGTTGACGGCAGACATGGGGCATTTTGGTCGGTTCCCCATTCAGCTCGGTTGGTTCGCGCTTGTGTTTCCTGCCCTCATGCTCAACTATTTTGGTCAAGGCGCATTCGCGTTGGCAGCCCTTGAAAAAGCGCAGGCGGCAGGCGTGAAGTTTGAAAATCAGGATTGGTTCTTCCTGATGGCGCCAGAGGCCTTCCGCGTGCCTCTGGTCATTCTAGCGATGATGGCGACCATTATTGCAAGCCAGGCCGTCATCACAGGTGCTTATTCTCTGACACAGCAGGCCATTCAGCTTGGCCTGTTGCCGCGCATGCGCATCCTGCAAACGTCGCCTGGCAGTGCGGGCCAGATTTATCTGCCGACGATCAACTGGCTCTTGCTGGTCGGCGTGTTGATCCTCGTTTTTGGCTTCCAGACCTCATCGTCAATGGCTGCGGCATACGGCATTGCCGTCACAGGCACGATGGTTGTCACGACATGCCTGGCCTTCGTCGTCATCAACCGGCTCTGGAAGTGGAGCCTCGTCAAATCAGTCGCCTTCATTGCGCCGTTCCTGATGCTTGATCTAGTCTTCTTTGGCGCGAACATTTTGCGCGTTGTCGAAGGCGGTTGGGTGCCGCTGATGATTGGGGCTTCAATCGGGCTCATCATCTGGGTATGGGTGCGAGGCAAACGCCTCATCACTCAATATGAAACTGACCATTCAGTGCCGCTGAGCGGAATGCTCAACAGTCTTTCCAAAAGCCCGCCAGCGCGGATCAAAGGCACTGCTGTATTCCTCACTTCCAATCCGGATACTGTGCCCAGCGCTCTGTTGCACAACTTGAAGCACAACCAAGTGCTTCATGCGCGCAACCTGATCGTAACAGTGAAGACCGTTGGTATTCCCCATGTTCCGCCCGAAGAACGGCTGAGTGAAACTCGTATCAATGATGATTTCACAAGCGTGTTGCTGCGCTACGGCTTCATGGATACGCCCAACATCCCCGCTGATCTGGGCATGTGCCAAGGCGGGGAGCAGCGATACGGCAATCCCATGACGTGCAGCTATTATATCGGTCGTAATTCCTTGCGGGCCTCTCGTGATGAGGGGCTTCCTTACTGGCAGGATCAAATCCTCATCTTCCTGCAACGTAACGCAGCGGACCCCACTGACTTTTTCCAAATCCCCGCCAACCGCGTGGTAGAGTTGGGCGTGCAAGTGGTCGTTTAGCGCGTGGTGAGTCCAAGTTCACTAAACCCGTTCATGGTGAGGAGAGACTGAGCCTGTCCTCAGGACGAACGGTAACTCCTAAAGTGATCATGTTTTTGCGTCGGGGTCTAAATCAGGCTGACCCCGTCTGCGGCAGTTTCGTCAAGGATCAGTGGAGCGCCGCCATCCGGTGTTTTACAGTCACGCATCACAGCATCTGTCACGCGGTCACGTGCTTCAGTCTTGACCAGCGCCACAACGGCCCCGCCAAAGCCGCCGCCCGTCATACGGACGCCGCCGTCAGCGCCCGCTGCTTGCGCAACAATATCCACCAAATGGTCAATGGCAGGCACTGTGATCGCGAAGTCATCACGCATGGAGGCATGAGACGACGCCATCAATTCGCGAAGGGCAGCAACGTCGCCAGCCCTCAGTGCGGCAGCCGCATTTAGGGTCCGCTCAGTCTCAGTCACAACATGGCGCGCACGGTGGTAGCTAAGCGCATCAAGCCCGCGCCGGCCGCTTTCAAGCGCGGCACGATCGACATCGCGCAGTGCCTTCACGCCAAAATGACTGGCCGCCGCCTCACACTGTGCCCGCCGTTCGTTGTAAGCGCCGTCGACCAGCCCGCGTGAGACTCCTGAATGAATAATCATGATCGACAGCGTATCCGGCATTCGAACCGGCACGGCATCCAGCGAACGGCAATCGATCAACAGCGCATGCCCCGCCTGCCCGCGCGCAGACACCAGTTGATCCATGATGCCGCATTTGCACCCGACAAAGTCAGACTCCGCGCGCTGCGCCAACAGAGCGAGGCGTGTCGGATCAATATCAATTCCGGAAAGGCTTACCACCGCGTGACCAACAGCAACTTCAAGCGAAGCTGAAGAAGATAGTCCAGCCCCCTGCGGAACAGTGCCGCTAATTACGATATCCGCGCCGCTCAGCACAATGCCATCGTCGTGCATCACTTTGATCATGCCGCGCACATAGTTTGACCAGCCTAGCGGGCTCTGTTCGATGGGGTCATCAACATTGAACTGGTCAATTGCGCCGCCAATATCAGCCGCGATCACCCTCACCACCCCGTCGCTGCGCCGCGCCGCTGCCACCATGGTTTCCACGCCAATCGCAGCGGGAAGCACGAAACCGTCGTTATAATCGGTATGTTCGCCGATCAAATTGACGCGGCCCGGTGCGCGGGCAATCAGATCAGGCGACACCCCGAAAGCTTGCACAAAACTTGACGCCACACGCTCACGAAGCGGGGTCATTTCACCCCCAGATAGTGCGTTTCGCTCACTGCGCGGAGCATCGCTGCGGCTTGTTCAGGGGTCAGGTCGCGCTGCGCCTCGGCCAGCATTTCATAGCCGACCATGAATTTGCGCACGGATGCTGAACGCAGCAGCGGCGGATAGAAATGCGCGTGAAGCTGCCATTGGGCATGGTCCCCGCCACGATAAGGCGCTCCGTGCCAACCCATCGAATAGGGGAAGCTGCATTCAAACAGATTGTCATAGCGGGTGGTCAGCGCCTTGAGCGCCACTGCCAGATCGTCTCGCTGATCTTCATTGAGGTCGTCAATCCGCTGAACAGAAAAGCGCGGCAGCAGCAGCGTCTCAAATGGCCAGCTCGCCCAGTAAGGCACAATCGCCAGCCAGTGCGATGTCTCCACCACAACGCGTGGCCCACCTGCTTCGCGCTCTGCCAGTTTTAGCAGCAAAGGTGCGCCATGTTCGGCCAGCCATGCTTGCTGGTTTTCGCCTTCTCTCACGGCCTCATCCGGCACATATGCTGTTGCCCAGATTTGCCCGTGAGGATGCGGATTGGAACAGCCCATCGCAGCACCTTTATTCTCAAATATCTGCACCCAAGGGTATCGCGCGCCAAGGTCTGCGCTTTGATCGCACCAGCAGTTGATCACGCTGCGAATCGCGGCAACGCTCAGCTGCGGCAGAGTTTTTGAGTGGTGTGGAGAAAAGCAGATAACGCGGCTTTCGCCCTGCGCAACTCCGGATCGGAAAAGCGGGTCAACATCCTGTGGAGCAGGCGTATGCGGCGTCAAAGCGGCGAAATCATTTTGAAAGACAAACGCGGCTTCATAGCGCGGATTGCGTTCACCTGTGATCCTGACATTATCGGCGCAAAGGTAACAATCCGGATCATGCGAGACGTCCGATGCGGGAACAGGCGCATCGTGCTGCCCCTGCCACGGCCGCTTTGCCCGGTGCGGCGATACCAGGACCCATTGCCCTTTCAGGGGGTCAAAGCGCCGGTGGGGATGTTCGTTGGCATCAAATGCGGAAGCCACCACTCTGCTATGCCAGAGTTTTGATGATAGCCGAAAAATCGAGACTGCCCGCGCCTTTTTTATCAAACGCCTCATATAATTCTGCGGCGCGCTTACCCATTGGAACCGTCGCGCCAGAATCTGCGGCCGCCTCCATCGCCAGCTTCAAATCCTTCAGCATCAGCGCAGTGGCAAAGCCGCCTTTATAGTCATTATCCGCTGGGCTGGTCGGTCCAACGCCTGCAACGGGGCAGTAACTGGTCATTGACCAATTCTGGCCCGACGCTTTTGACGAAATATCATAGAAAGTCTGCAAATCGAGCCCGAGCCGGTCGGCCAGCGCAAACGCCTCGCATGTCGCAATCATGGATGCGCCCAGCAGCATGTTATTGCATATTTTGGCGGCTTGCCCAGCCCCGCTACCGCCCGCGTGGATAACGGCTTTGCCCATTTTACAAAGGATCAGTTCCGCGCGATCAAACGCAGCTTCCGTGCCACCGACCATGAATGTCAGCGTGCCGCTGTTAGCAGCTGCAATCCCGCCAGAAACAGGCGCGTCAGCCATGACATAGCCCTTCGCCACAGCGGCAGCTGTCACTTTGCGGGCCGTCGCCACGTCAATTGTCGAACAATCAATGAGCAACGCCGTGGTCGGCGCGTGACCAATCACGCCGCTTTCATAAACGCTTTCGACGATCTTTCCGTTGGGCAGCATCGATACGACGGCATCCGCCCCGGCCGCCGCTTCACGCACTGTGGTAAACGGCGTGCAGCCATTTTGCCGCGCTTTGGCAAGTGCGGCGTCGGACAAGTCAAAAGCGTTGACGCTGTGCCCAGCGGCCACAAGGTTCGCAGCCATTCCGCCGCCCATGTTGCCCAGACCAATAAACGCAATCTTCATGACTTACTTCCCCGTCCAGTTGCCAGCACGCTTTTCGACGAAGGCGGCCATGCCTTCCTTTTGATCAAGCGATCCGAACAGGCCGTGGAACAAGCGCCGTTCAAAATTCAGCCCTTGAGACAAAGTGGTCTCATAAGCAGCATTGACCATTTCCTTTGTCGCAATCGCCGCAAGGGGAGCCATGCCTGCGATGACCTCCGCCGTCTTCAGGGCCTCTGCCTGCAAATCTGCCAGCGGCACAGTTTTGGCAGATAGGCCGGATGCTTCAGCTTCTTCGGCACCCATCATCCGCCCAGTCAGGCACATTTCCATCGCCTTGGCTTTGCCGATCGCGCGCGCCAACCGCTGTGATCCGCCCATGCCCGGCGTGACGGCAAGCTTGATCTCAGGCTGGCCGAATTTTGCGTTATCCGCCGCGATGATGATGTCTGCCATCATCGCAAGCTCACACCCGCCGCCTAGGGCAAAGCCTGCCACAGCTGCAATCCACGGTTTGCGCGTCGCCGTCACTTGTTCATAGCCATAGAAGAAATTGCCGCCGTACATATCTGCAAAGCTTTGCTGCTGCATTTCCTTGATGTCTGCGCCAGCCGCAAAGGCCTTTTCTGATCCCGTTAGGATGGCGCAGCGTTGGCTCGCGTCGGCATCATAAGCCGCGAAGGCTGCGATCAAATCCCGAAGCGTTTGCGTGTTGAGGGCGTTCAGAGCCTGCGGGCGATTGAGCGTGATGATCGTCACTGCGCCCTTGGTCTCAACAAGGATGGTTTCATACGTCATAGCGGCTTCCATTCATCAGCAGTCGGCAAGGGGGCGAAAATGGCATCCAGCAGATCGTCAGTCACGCCGTGCGGCGTTGCCGGATTCCACTGCGGGGCATTGTCTTTATCCACAATCACAGCGCGAACGCCTTCGGTGAAATCAGGACGCGTGAGCACGCGCGATGCAATCCGGTATTCCATCCGCATATTGTCGGCGAAATCATCACAGGTCAGGCTCTCGGCAAGCTGACGCAAAGCGACTTTGCAGGTTTGCGGCGATTTGCTGTTCAGGGCAGCCAGTTCCTTAGTCGCCCATTCAGACCCGTCAGCCTCCAGCGCAGCCAAAATATCCTCGAACACATCGGACGCAAACAGGCGATCAATATCGCCGCGCCACTGGATCAGTTTGGAAAGCGGTGCGCCGACAGCTGCCGCCTTCAAAATCTCTTCGATCCTGTCAGGGGTGTTGGCAATGGCAGCCTTCACATCTGGCAACGACGCGCTTGGCAGATAGCGGCTTGCCAACCCCACAGCCAAGCAGTCCGCGCCGTCGATCCTTGCTCCTGTCAGCGCGAGATACTGGCCAACACGACCCGCAAGGCGTGACAAATACCAGCCACCACCCACATCGGGAAACAGGCCAATACCAGTTTCAGGCATGGCAAAGCGCGTATTTTCCGTCGCGACACGGTATGTCGCAGGCTGGCTGATCCCCACGCCTCCGCCCATCGTGATCCCGTCCATGAACGCCACCACTGGCTTTGGATAAGTGAAGAGCAAATGATTGAGCTGATATTCATCGTGGAAGAATTTGCGACCCGCCTCCCCACCTTCAAGCGCGGACTCGCGAAGGAACGCGATGTCACCGCCCGCGCAAAAGCCGCGTCCTTCGCTATGATCGATGATGATGCACTCAACAGCTACATCTTTACGCCATACGATCAGCGCGGTCGTGACGGCGTGGACCATGTCCAGCGTGAGTGCATGAAGGGCCTTCGGGCGATTGAGGCTGATGAAGCCTGCTTTGCCCTGAATGCGCGTGATCACATCCTCTGTCATTGCCGCAGCAAATCCCGGCCAACGATCATGCGCATTACCTGGTTGGTTCCTTCCAAAATTGAATGCACCCGCAAATCACGCCAGAAACGTTCGATCGGATAATCTTTCAAATAGCCGTAACCACCGTGCAGTTGCAGCGCGCGATCCACAATTGAGGAGCCATTGTCAGTCGCCAGCCGCTTCGCCATGGCCGAAAACCGAGCCTTGTCCGGCGCATTCGCCGTGACCTTCGCAGCAGCGATATAAATCATGGCACGGGCCGCCTCCAGATCAGTCGCCATATCGGCGAGCATGAACTGTGTGTTCTGAAACTCCGCCACAGGCTGGCCAAATTGCTGGCGGTCTTTGGTGTATTTGATCGACTCATCCAGACAGCGCTGAGCGCCGCCGAGCGAACAGGCACCGATATTGATCCGCCCGCCATCGAGCCCCATCATTGCGAAGCGGAAACCATCCCCTTCGGCGCCCACGCGGTTTTCAACCGGCACTTTTGCGTTGTCGAAAATCACCTGAGCAGTCGGCGATGCATTCCAGCCGAGTTTGCGTTCAGGCACGCCAAAGCTGACGCCCGGAGTATCCTTGTCGATGACCAGGCAGCTGATGCCTTTTGGCCCCTCTCCGCCTGTTCGCACCATAGTAACATAGACATCGCTGACGCCGCCGCCGCTGATAAATTGCTTGGTACCATTGACGGTATAATGGTCGCCTTCCAATTTGGCGGACGTCTTGAGCGCTGCTGCGTCGGAGCCACTGCCCGGCTCTGTCAGGCAATAAGATGCAATTTTGTCCATGCTGACAAGGCTAGGCAGATAACGTGCCTTAATGTCGGCCCCACCGAAGCAATCAATCATCCAGCTCGCCATATTATGGATCGAGATGAACGCCGATGTTGTGGGGCAACCGTAAGCCATAGCCTCCATAATCAGCGCAGCTTCCAACCGACCAAGGCCAATGCCGCCGGATTCTTCAGACACATAAATCGCCGCGAAGCCCAGTTCAGCTGCCGACTTGATCGTGTCGCGCGGGAAGATATGCTTCTCATCCCACTGTGCCGCGTGGGGCGTAATCGCATCCGCTGTGAATTTGCGCGCCATATCCTGAATGGCAATTTGGTCTTCGGTCAGGTCGAATTGGTTCGTCATAAAGCGTCCGGTTCAAGGAAGGGGTTGATGATGGTCAATTTCTTGTCGATGACCATGCCGTGCTGCATATCTTCACTGT
>JANPCO010000052.1:0-5243 GCA_031430995.1 Sphingomonadales bacterium
AAACACAGATGCGTCCCACCTGGGCTCCGGGTCTTCGCCCGGAGCACTGGGAGAGGCTGACGCGCCTAAACCACCTCCAGCTTATCCTGCGTACGCAGATCGAAGTCACTGGCATCGTGGCGTTCGCGCAATTGCTCTTCCAAGGGGCCGTAAGACCGATTGACCATGCGCCCACGCTTGACCGCCGGGCGCGCGCCAACGGTTTCCATCCAGCGCATCACGTTCTTATAATCGGCCACCTGCAAAAATTCGCCAGCGTTATAGACTTGCCCCGTCACTAAGGCGCCGTACCAAGGCCAGATAGCGATATCAGCAATCGTGTAAGTATCACCGGCCATATATTTGCGATCCGCCAGATTGCGGTCAAGCACGTCCAACTGGCGCTTCACTTCCATCGCAAACCGGTCAATGCAATATTCGATTTTGACAGGCGCATAGGCGTAAAAATGGCCAAAGCCGCCGCCCAGATAAGGCGCACTGCCCATTTGCCACATCAGCCAAGCCATCATTTCGGCGCGCGCCGCAGCTTCTGTCGGCAGGAATGCGCCAAACTTCTCGGCCAGATGAATAAGGATCGCGCCGGATTCGAACAGTCGCGTCGGGGTTGGCGTGCTGTGATCCATCAGGGCAGGAATTTTAGAGTTTGGGTTGATCGCGACGAAATCGCTGCCAAACTGCCCGCCTTCGCGAATGTCAATGAGCCACGCATCATATTCCGCGCCGCTATGGCCGAGCGCCAGAAGCTCCTCCAGCATGATCGTCACTTTCACTCCGTTGGGCGTCGCCATCGAATAAAGCTGGAACGGATGCTTGCCGATGGGCAATATCTTATCATGGGTCGCGCCCGCAATGGGCCGATTGATGTTGGCGAACGCGCCGCCATTTTCCTTATCCCAAGTCCAGACGGCAGGAGGGGTATATTCGGAAAGGGTCTGGGTCATGGAGCCTGCTTTCTCTTCAAAAGGGTGTTAGGAGTATAAAGTGGAAAAGCGGAAGTAGCTCAGCCTTTCTTTGACTGAAGCGATAGTGATTTGAGCACTGCCTCCAGCGCGTCTGGCGCGCTTGACATGGCGAAATGGCCGCAGCGAATTTCCATTTCCACATCGCGTTCGTGGGGAAGCCCGCGCGCAGCCTCCGCGGCGATAATTCCGTCGCGGGCAGACCAAAGCGCCGTGGTGTGAACCGGCGGTTTAGTCGCTCTGTCCGCACCAATTGGCGGTGCATCCACTTTATGATCGGCGACCATTTCGTAAAAGCGCCAGGCCCGGTTGGCACGTGGATCGCCGGAAAAAGGCGTCCCCATGGTGATCACCCCGCCGACCCGTTCTGGGGCGTGCTTGGCATATTCGCGCGCAATCAGGCCGCCAAGGCTCCAACCGATCAGCGTCACAGGGCCATCCTCACGCGCTTGCAGCACGTCCAGCCGCACGTCCAGCCGATCAAACAAGTCAGCGCGGATCGGCATATTGCGGCCAAGACCCCAGCCGTGCGCGCGGTATCCCGCTTTGCGCAGCACCCGCCGCAGGCCCGCCGTCCGCAAGTCGCTTGTGAACAGGCCCGGGATGACCATGATGGTGCGGCCATCGCCCGGAAAATGGCGGGCTAGCCTGTCTTCAACCAATCGCCCGCGCACCCAATCACCGGCAAAGCGCGCTTCGCCTAACGTATGGCGCAGCAGAGGGACGGGCGGGCCCAAACCCGGGCGTCTAACCACATTGAGCTCTGTGAAGCAGCTTCTGATCCGCGAGCACCAGCGCCATCATCGCCGCGACAACAGGCGTACCGCGAATGCCGACGCAGGGATCATGACGGCCCTTGGTCACGATGTCAGTGGCTTCGCCGTCACTGGTAATGGTCTCCACTGGCGTCATGATCGAACTGGTGGGCTTGAACGCGACGCGAACGATAACGGGCTGACCCGTTGATATGCCACCTGCAATGCCACCTGCATTATTGGCGAGGAATTGGGGGGCATTGGTGCCAGGCCGCATCGGATCGGCATTCTCCTCGCCGCGCAGGCGTGCCGCGTCAAAGCCTGCGCCGATCTCAACGGCCTTGACCGCATTGATCGACATCATGGCAGAGGCAAGCTCGCTATCCAGTTTGGCATAAAGCGGCGCGCCCCAGCCAGCGGGAACGCCCGTCGCCACGCATTCGATGATGGCACCTAGCGACGACCCAGCCTTGCGAGCATCATCAACAAGGATTTCCCAGCGCGCGGCAGCGGCTTCGTCAGGACAAAAGAAGGGGTTGCGGTCGATCTGACTGGCTTCGAAATTATCGCGGTTTATGCCGTCGCCGCCGATTTCAACCACATAGGCGAGGATTGAGACTTCCGGCATCACCCCGCGCGCAACAGCCCCAGCGGCCACACGCGCTGCGGTTTCGCGCGCGCTTGACCTGCCGCCACCCCGGTAATCGCGAAAGCCGTACTTAGCGTCATAGGCATAATCCGCATGGCCGGGCCGGTAAGCCTTGGCGACTTCAGAATAGTCTTTTGACCGCTGATCGACATTTTCAATCATCAGGCTGATCGGTGTGCCTGTTGTGCGTCCCTCAAATACGCCAGATAAGATCCGCACAGCATCAGGCTCCTGCCGCTGTGTGGTAAATTTTGATGTGCCGGGGCGGCGCTTGTCAAGGAACGGCTGGATATCGTCTTCGCTGAGCGGAAGCCCGGGAGGGCAGCCGTCCACAATCGCGCCTAAGGCAGGACCGTGGCTTTCCCCCCAAGTGGTAAAGCGGAAGATGCGGCCGAATGTGTTGAAGCTCATCGGATGGCCTTTATGTCTAAACCCAGAGGCTCGGCAAATTTTAACCAGGCCCGATCTGCCGTTAACACCTGTGCTTTTTGGGACAGACCAAGGGCAAGACAACACCGATCGCCCAACGACAACCCAGGTTTCGCTGTAAGGCCCATCATCCGCCCAGCAACCTCTGCATCATAAGAACACAAGGGCACGATTCCTATGCCTTGGTAGGTTAGAAATCCACGCACTAAGTCAGCGGAAAGCCCTCTACGCGCAGCAATCCCATAGGTTTCAGCAACATTCACGGTGCTTATCAGTGCCGCACTGAGGTTTTTGGCCACTAAATCTGCGCCAAGCTCTTCCAGGATGACAGCCAGTACCGCCGATGAATCGAGCACTACCAACGTTTGCGATCCATTTCTTCTTCCTCACGCTTGGCTTCCTCCCGCCGCCATTCGAGAAAATCGTCGACACTGGTTTTTTCATGCCACCCAGCTTCCCGCGCCATTTTCTGGATGCGTTTGACAAATTGCTGAGCGGTTTCGAGGTGAAGGCCGTCATCATCCAGTTTCAACTGTACGTCCCCGCCTTTCTCAAGGCCCATGGCGCGACGCATATCGACGGGGATGCTTAACCTTCCGCTTTCACTCACGCGGGCACTCATCGTGATATTGGTCATGGCATGCACCTCCGACTTGGCATGTGACTGGTTCATGCCATTTTTAAGTCATAAACCAATTTTGTCACTCACGCCAGAGCGATATCCGGCGCGTCCTCCTGCTTCATGCCCACGACATGATAGCCTGCGTCGACATGATGGGTTTCCCCGGTCACGCCCGAAGACAAGTCAGACAGCATATAAAGCGCCGCCCCGCCGACATCATCAATTGTGACATTGCGGCGCATTGGTGAATTATATTCGTTCCATTTGAGGATATAGCGAAAATCGCCAATGCCTGACGCAGCAAGCGTCTTGATCGGTCCGGCGGATATCGCGTTCACACGGATGCCGTGGGGGCCCAGATCATTGGCAAGATATTTGACGCTTGCTTCCAGTGCCGCCTTCGCCACACCCATCACATTGTAATGCGGGATCACTTTTTCCGCGCCATAATAGCTGAGCGTCAGCAGCGCGCCGCCTGCCGCCATCATCGCCCGCGCCCGCGCTGCAACGGCGACAAAACTGTAGACGCTGATGTTCATGGTCATCAGGAAATTATCAAGACTGGTATCGACATAGCCACCGCGCAGTTCATTCTTGTCTGAAAAGCCAATCGCGTGAACCACAAAATCAATGGTCGGCCAGCGCGCGGCCAGGCTTTCGAACGTCTTATCGAGTTCAGCCATGTCCGCCACATCGCAGTCGATCACAAAATCACTGCCCAGTTCAGCGGCAAGCGGACGGACGCGCTTTTCCATGGCTTCGCCTTGATAGCTGAAGGCCAGTTCCGCGCCTTCAGACGCCAGCTTCTTGGCTATGCCCCAGGCCAAGCTGCGGTCATTGGCAAGGCCCATGATCAGGCCCCGCTTTCCGGTCATGTATCCAGCCATTTTGCCTCCACCAAATCATTCATCGTCGACGGGTCCCTTAGACCTGTTCGGTCCGGATTGGCCAGAGCAGCGTTCAAATGTGCCCCGATCACAAGGCCGTAGCCAACCAGCCAGAAAAACAGAAGCGCCACCATGACCCCGGCCAGACTGCCATAGGTCAGTGCGTAACCGCCAAATTGGTCCAGCACGCGCGGCAGCAAAGTGACAGCTGCAAACCACCATAGTGTTGTAAACAGCGCGCCGGGCCAAACGGGAAAACGCCGCCCGCGAAACGAAGTGGGCGCAAGCGACCAGAGGATCGTGAACAGCCCGGCAAACATCATGGCGGGCGGAACAATCCGTGTGACGGGCCCTTCAAAAAACCCATTTGCGGCGGGCAGAAACCGGTAGATCAATTCTTCGGCAGCTGTGATCAGCACCTGAGCTGAAAAGGCAAACATGATCAGCGTCACAGCCCCCATCACGATCAAAATGCCTGCCAGCCGGTAATGCCAAAACGGGCGACCAAAATCCGCCCCGTAGGCCCGGCGCAGGATTTCGCGGATGGTCTCGATAAAACTGGTGACGGTCCAAAGCCCGACTGCACCGCCGAGCCACAGCAATGGCCCAGACCGCGCCGCAATAACATCCATCACAGACGCTTCTACCACAGCGGCAACAGACGGTGGGAGTGTTGCAAGCAAAGTGCGGATGGCGGCCAAATTGGCCTGCGTCCGTCCGAAAAACTCTGCCACAGCGGTCGTGACGATAAAAAAGGGGAAGAGGGTGAGCAGCGTGAGATAGGCAAGGTTGCCAGCATGTATAAACCCTTCGTTAAACACGCCCACAACCACGCGGCGGATAATTTCAAAGCTCTGTGACCCCGGGCCAATCCACCCCCGCCAGCCCGGCTTGCGCGGATGGGCACTTGGGTGCTTTGTCCGTTCTGCCGGGGTCTCAGGA
>JANPCO010000053.1:0-13337 GCA_031430995.1 Sphingomonadales bacterium
CAGCTGCAGGAACGCATCACATCCACCAACAAGGGCTCGATCACATCAGTGCAGGCGATTTACGTGCCTGCCGACGATTTGACCGACCCGGCCCCTGCTGCGTCCTTTGCGCATTTGGATGCGACGACTGTGCTTAACCGGGCGATTTCAGAACTTGGCATTTACCCCGCCGTCGATCCGCTCGATTCCACCAGCCGCGTGCTGACCGTCGCGGTTGTGGGCCAGACCCATTATGACACCGCCCGCCGCGTTCAGGAAACCCTGCAAAAATATAAGAGCTTGCAGGATATCATCGCGATCCTCGGCATGGATGAGCTTTCTGAAGAAGATAAGCTGACTGTTAGCCGCGCCCGTAAAATCCAGAAATTCCTCAGCCAGCCGTTCCACGTTGCTGAAGTTTTCACAGGCATTTCTGGAGTTTTCGTCCAAATCGAAGACACGGTCAAATCGTTCAAAGCCGTGGTCGACGGGGAGTACGACCATTTGCCAGAACAGGCTTTTTACATGGTCGGTGGCATTGAAGAAGTGATTGCTAAGGGCCAGAAATTGGCAGCGGACGCGGCCTGATGCGTAGTTGCGCAGGTGGACTTTTTGTCGTGGCGGCGATTCTCGCTGCCGCTGCACCTGCTATTGCGCAGGATCGCAAGTCCGAGTTGCAAGATCTCGTCTTTGGGCTCTGTCCAAAGGTTTTAGATGGCAGCGTCTCGTTGTCCGACCAAGCGCAGCTTGCAACTTTAGGCTTCGTCGCCACGGCGCCGCGAGAAACTTCGGCGGGCAAGTTGCCCCGGGCGGAGAGAGGTGTCGGAGCAAACAAGGTCGTTCTGTCGTCCGGCGAAGGGTCGTGCAGCATCTGGTTTGGCGGACCTGACAATCCGCAGACGGCCGGGGGCGTTGTCGAACAGGCATGGAAGGCCCAGTATAATGGCAGCGGTAAGCCAATGACGCTAGGCGACGGCACCATGCTGTTTCTCTTCAATAGTAAGGGTGAACCAAAGCGGTCGGTGACGATCCTCTTGGGCGATGCTGGCGGCGAACTCGGTTTTCGCCCCGCGACGACGGTCGTGATGATGAATGATAAAGGTAAGTAAGCAAATGCCCCTCCACTTCGAACTTGTCACCCCAGAACGCCTGATCCGCAGCGAAGACGTCCATATGGTCGTCGTTCCCGGCAGCGACGGTGATTTCGGTGTGCTCGAAGGGCATAGCCCGATCATGAGCACGCTGCGGTCTGGCGCGGAATTGCAAATTTACGCGACTGCCACGTCCGCGCCTGAACTGGTGAATGTCACCGGCGGCTTTGCCGAAGTGAATGACAAGGGCCTGACTGTGCTGGCAGAGAGCGCGGGGTAGAACCGCGTCAATACCGTCATTGCGAGGAGCAAAGCGACGCGGCAATCCATGAAGCGGTAGATAGTCTGGATTGCTTCGCTTCGCTCGCAATGACGTGCGCTTACCGAGACAGCAAAAACACCGCATGTTCGGCAAATAGATTTGCTCCAGCCGAAGTTGTTTGCTTGTTGCCGGACAAGAACCATTGCCCTTCAATCCTGACTCCTCGTTCGCCGAGCAGCGTGCGGAAATCATCGATTGTGACATGGTGGATGTTGGGCGTATCAAACCAGCGGTCCGGCAATTGCTTCGTCACTGGCATCCGCCCGCCAAAGGCCAGCGCGAGCCGGATGCGCCACTGCGCGAAATTGGGAAAGGAAACAAAGGCGCGTTTGCCGATCCGCAACAGCTGATCAATCACTTGATCGGGCCGCACTGTGGTCTGGAGGGTCTGGCTCAGGATGGCATAATCAAATGCGCCGTCGGGATAAGTCGCCAGATCAGTATCGGCATTGCCCTGAATAACGGATAGCCCGCGCGCCATGGCAGTCGAAACATTGCCAGCGTCCAGTTCCATGCCGCGCGCATCGCAGCCCTTCCCGTCACGAAGAGCCGCCATCAGATCGCCATTGCCGCAGCCAATATCCAGTAGGCGCGCGCCTGCACCGATATTGGCAGCGATGATCGCAAGGTCAGGACGAAGGGCCGTCGTCATAATCCGCCTGCCTTTACGAAACCCTCGATAATTCCTTCAAGCCCCGGCGTGTCGAGCAGGAACGCATCATGTCCAAACGGGCTGGCCAGCTCAACAAAGCTGACAGGGGCACCGGCTGCATTAAGCGCGTGGACAACGGCCCGCGATTCCGCTGTCGGGTAAAGCCAGTCGGTATCAAAACTGACGAGGCAAAAGCGGGTTCTGGTTCCTTTGAACGCATGGGCCAGCACAGCGTCCCCGCCCTTGGCATGATCCTCAGCCAAGTCCCAATAATCCATCGCGCGGGTGATGTAGAGGTAACTGTTCGCGTCAAACCGGCCTGTAAAGCTGAAGCCTTGGTGGCGCAGATAGCTTTCAATCTGGAAATCCGCATCAAAGCCGAACGTCTTGGTGCCTTTTGATCCGTCTGGCCGGTTTTGCAGCTGCCGCCCGAACTTCTCTGTCAGGCCCTGTTCGGACATATAAGTGATATGCGCCGCCATCCGGGCCACGGCGAGCCCCGCGTCAGGCGGGGTGGCCGGTTCTTGGCCATCCCCGTAATAATCCCCGCCGCGCCAATTGGGGTCTGCCATGATCGCTTGCCGACCGACTTCGTGAAACGCGATATTCTGGGCCGAATGCCGGGCTGTAGACGCCACGATCAAAGCAGACGCAACGCGTTCTGGATAGGTTGCGGCCCAGCTGAGGGCCAGCATGCCGCCCATCGATCCGCCAATCACAGCATAAAGCGGACCAATGCCTAGATGATCGAGCAGCAACGCCTGCGCGCGCACCATATCGCGAATGGTAATCACCGGAAACCGCATCCCCCACGGCTTGCCATCCGGCGCGTCGGTTTCGGGGCCGGATGATCCCATGCAGCCGCCAATGACATTGGGGCAGATGATACAGAACTGGTCTGTATCAATTGTCTTGCCTGGCCCCACCATATTGGCCCACCAGCCGGGCTTTCCCGTGATCGGGTGCGGGGAAGCAACATGCTGATCCATCGTGAGCGCGTGGCAAATGAGGATCGCGTTGGATGCGTCGGCATTCAGCGCGCCATAGGTTTCATACGCAAGTTCGACAGGCGAAAGCGTTTCGCCGCCGTCAAGCGCAAGTGGCCCGGGCAAAATGATATGCCTGTTCAGGCCAAAGCGCGCATCGTCGTTCATCAACTGGTGCGGCTAAGGCGCATGGGGCCGCCTTGTCAATCCGGGCCTGGGCTTATAGAGCTTGCGGCTATGAACGCACCGCAACCCAAAGCGTGGATCATGGATATCCACCCCTACATCCCCGGCAAATCAACGGCTGATGATGGCCGCAAAGTGATCAAGCTTTCCGCCAATGAAAACCCGCTTGGCACCAGCGACGCTGCGCGTGTCGCCTTTGCCAGCCATGTAGGCGCGCTGGAACGCTACCCCGATGCCGGGGCGACTGATTTGCGAGAGGTTCTCGCAGCCAAGCACGGGCTTGATCCTGCACGGATCATTTACGGCAATGGCTCAGATGAAATCCTGCATCTGGTAACAGGGGCCTTTGCCGGGCCGGGCGATGAAGTGATTTATGTCAATTACGGCTTTGCCGTTTATGAAATCGCAACGCGGCGCGTCGGCGCAACGCCAGTCATTGCGCCTGACAAGGATTATGCGACTGATGTCGATGCGATCCTTGCGTGTGTGACAGGCCAGACGCGTGTGGTATTTGTCGCCAACCCAAACAACCCGACCGGCACTTACACGTCGCGCGCGGATATTGCGCGGCTGCACGTTGGATTGCGGCCTGACATATTGCTTGTGCTTGATCATGCTTATGCCGAATATCTGGGCGATGATAGCGACGGCGGCATGGCGCTGGCGCAGGGCGCAAGCAACGTGATCGTCACGCGCACATTTTCAAAGATTTACGGGCTGGCGGCAGAACGGATTGGCTGGGGCTATGCGTCGCCTGCCATCGTCGACGCGATGCACCGTATCCGCCTGCCGTTCAGCGTCACTATTGCCGGGCAAAGTGCTGCAATTGCCGCTGTGGGCGATCAGGATTTCGTTGATGCCAGCCGCGACCATAACGAAAAATGGCGGGCCTGGTTTACGAGTGAAATTGCCAAGATGGGCAATGCCGGGCTGCGCGCTGTGCCCAGCCAAGCCAATTTCATTCTCGTGCTGTTCGAAGGCGCTGTTTCGGCGGAGACAGCCTATAAGGGCCTGATGGAGGCAGGCTATATCGTCCGCTGGTTGCCGGGCCAGGGGCTGGGCCACGGGCTTCGCATTACCATTGGCACAGAGGCTGAGATCAAAGGCCTCACGGTGGCACTGCGGGCTATTGTGGAGCATGTAGCCTGATGCTGCCCTTTGCCCGCGTCACAATCATTGGCCTGGGCTTGCTTGGATCGTCTATCGCCAAGGCCGTACGCGCGCAAATGCCCACTGTCCGCCTGACCGGGCATGACAGCAACCCCGATCATAACGCCACGGCCCGCGCGATGAACCTGTGTGATGATGTGACGGACACAGTAGGCGCATCGGTGATTGATGCGGACCTTGTCATCCTCTGTGTTCCCGTTGGCGCAATGGGCGAAGTCGCAGCGGCCATTGCCGATGATCTGCCCGCCGAAGCCATTGTCAGCGACGTGGGGTCGTCCAAAGCGGGAGTCATGGCGGCACTTGCGTCTGCGCTTCCCCGCCATGTCATCATCCCGGCCCACCCCGTGGCTGGCACAGAGCGGAGCGGGCCAGAGGCTGGCTTTGCCAGCCTGTTCCACAACCGCTGGTGTATCCTCACCCCGCCTGACGGCACAGACCCTGCCAAGATCAACCAGCTGACTGCCTTTTGGGAGCGGCTGGGCGCTAATATCGAAGTGATGGATGCGGCGCATCACGACCTGGTGCTCGCGATCACTAGCCATCTGCCGCATCTGATCGCCTATACCATCGTCGGCACCGCGTCTGATCTGGAATCAGTCACTCGGTCAGAAGTGATTAAATATAGTGCCGGGGGCTTCCGCGATTTCACGCGAATTGCGGCGTCTGACCCGACGATGTGGCGCGATGTATTCCTCACCAACAAAGATGCAGTCCTTGAAATGCTGCAACGCTTTTCTGAAGATTTAAGCGTGCTGCAACGCGCGATCCGCTGGGGAGACGGCGACGCGCTGTTCGACATGTTCACAAAAACACGGGCGATCCGGCGGAGTATTATCGAAGAAGGCCAGGATGACGCACGGCCAGATTTTGGCCGGTCTGATCATTGACGTCTTAGACTCTGGCTGTGCCATTGGCACCAAAATCGACCAATTCGTCATGCTGAACTTGTTTCAGCATCCATACCTGACTGTTGGTGCAATGCTGGATACATGCGCGTTGCGGGAATGGTGAGGCATGGATGCTGAAACAAGTTCAGCATGACGGCTGCTTCACATTTCAAAGATCACGCGTTAGATCGGCCACTGTCACAGGAGCAGTGAAGGGAGCACATCATGGACGGAACCACAGGGCTGGTTACTTGGACCGCACTGTTCGTGGGCACGCATTTTCTGATGTCCCATCCGTTGCGGGCAAAACTGGTGGCAGGGCTGGGGACGAACGGATTTTCGATTGTCTACTCGCTCATTTCCCTGGCGACATTCATCGTCATGCTCAGGGCTTATCGCGCCGTTCCTGATGCTGCCCCTTATTGGGGCGCAGGCGACGGGCTGTGGTGGGTGGCAACTGTGCTCGTTTTGCTGGGCAGCATCCTGTTCGTTGGGTCTTTCACCCGTAATCCGGCGATGCCATCGCCTGGGGCTGAGGCCGCTGCCATGGCGGCAGCGCAAGGCGTGTTTTGCATCACGCGGCATCCGATGATGTGGGGTTTTGCGCTGTGGGCTTTCTCCCACATGCTCATCAGCCCGCAGCCAAAGCTGATCATTCTGGGCACGGGCATCCTGTTCCTGGCGCTTGTCGGATCGGCAGCGCAGGACCGCAAAAAAGCGGTGCTGATGGGGGATAGCTGGAAAGACTGGTCAGCGCGGACCAGCTATTTCCCGTTTGGCAATCAGCTGGCGGGCGCTGCGCCGTGGGGCAGGGCGTGGCCGGGGCGAACGTCAGTGTTGCTGGGCACGCTCGTGTGGCTGCTTGCCACTTACGGCCACGGCTGGTTCGGGATTTACGGCGCGGGCATCTGGCGCTGGGTTTGGCGCTAAGTTTATCTGATCAGTGTTCCGGGCCTGACCCGGAGCCTAGGAGTCCCAAACACCGAAGCTTCCCTCTGGGCTCCGGGACAAGCCCGGAGAACTAAACTCGTCACGCTCTAAAGCCGCACCATCCGCATGCCTGATTCGCCGTAACGCGGGCCAGCTGTGCCGCCGCGCGGGGCAATGGCTTCAATGGCAGCAATGTCATTGGCTGTGAGGGTCAGGTCAGCGGCAGCTATGCTATCTTCCATCGTCAACCGCCGTTTGAAACCGGGGATCGGCACAATGTCTTCGCCCTGCGCCAGCAGCCAGGCGAGCGCGACTTGAGCGGCACTGACGCTGTGCGCTTCACCAATGCCTTCCATCACGGCCACGATTTTGAGGTTCGCGGCAAAATTATCGCCTTGATAGCGCGGATCGTTGCGCCGCCAGTCGCTTGCGCTCAAATCATCAAGGCTTTTGATCTGGCCGGTCAGGAACCCGCGACCCAGCGGAGAATAAGGCACAAAGCCAATCCCGTTTTCGCGGCAGGCCGGCAGGATTTCCTCTTCAACATCGCGTTCCCACAGCGAATATTCCGATTGCAGCGCTGTGATGGGCGCGACTTTGGCGGCGCGGCGGATGGTGTCAGGGCCAGCCTCTGAAAGGCCGATATGCTTGATTTTTCCTTCTGTGATAAGGTCCGCCATGGCGCCGACTGTGTCTTCAATCGGCACAGTGGGGTCAACGCGGTGCTGATAGAATAGATCGATGCAATCAATCCCCAGCCGCGTGAGGCAACCTTCAACGGCAGCCTTCGCATTGGCCGCAGAGCCGTCAACGCCGACGATTTTGGTGCCATCAAAACGGAAGCCGAATTTGGTGGCAATGACCAGGCCGTCACGCTTGCCTTTGATCGCTTCGCCGACCAGTTCCTCATTTTGAAACGGGCCGTAAATTTGCGCGGTGTCAAAGAATGTCACGCCCAGATCAATTGCGCGGTGGATCGTCTTGATCGCTTCACCCGGGTCCGCATCCGCGCCGTAGGTGATGTTGCCGCCGCGGATCATTGGCATGCAGCCGACGCCAAGTGCGGATACTGTGAGGCCGTGGCCAAGTGTGCGAGTTTTCATGCGGGTTCTCCTAAAGGGGCAAGAGCAGCGGCATGTCCTGTAGCGGGGCCATCATTCTGGCGCGCAATGGCACTGGTGACGGCCACATCCATAGACACATTGCCGACGGTGCGAAAGATATCGGGAATCGTTTCCACCGCAACCAAAATGGCAAGGGGCTCAATTGGCAGGCCCATCGCGAGTGAGATGGGGGCGATCGATGAAATGAAGCTGATCTGGCCAGGCAAGCTGACTGCGCCAATAGTTGTCGTTGCGGCGACAGCAACTCCTGCGGCCAGTTGAAACGGACTGAGCGGAATGCCAAACCAGTGCGCGACATAAATGGCAACGCCAAGGTTCATCGCGGGCCCAGTCGCTCGAAACAGCGCGACTGCCAGAGGCAATGTCATGTCAGCGGTGGCAGGTTTGACGCCAAGCAGTGAAACGGCTTTGAGCATGGCGGGCAGTGACGCGAGTGAGGACTGGGTGCTGATGGCAACAGCCTGAGCCGGAAGCGCCGCCTGCTGATAAGCGCGCAGAGACAGCCCGCCTGCAAATTTCGCCACCCCGTAAGCGGCAATCCAGATGATCACGCCAAGTGAGGATAGCATGATCACATAATGAACCAGTGCGCCAAGGGCGGCAAAGCCGGACTGAGTGCCGATCAGGATGGCGAGTGCAAACACGCCGACTGGAGCCAGCCACAACACCCAGCCGATCAGAATCAGCATCGCTTCGGCCACAGCCTCAAAAAAGCCGGTCAGGATCGCGCGCTGGGCCACGGGCAATTTCAGCATCGCAAAGGCAAAGAGCGTCGTGAACACTGTGAGCGGCAAAATCGCATTTTGCGCTGCAGCAGCGATGGGGTTGCTGGGCACAATGGACAGCAGGAAATCCGCAATCCCCGGCGGGGCACCGACACTGGCTTGGGTGGTGAGGCCAGCCTTTAACGCGGCACCAGCCTGCGCAGCGAGGGGCCAGATGTTGAGGAGCAGGGGCAGAACCAAAGCCGCCATGATCGACGATGACCAGAGGATGGCCAGAAACCACAACACTGACCGGCGCGCCAGCGCCCCGGCGCGCGCAGCTTCGGCCGTTTTAGTGATGCCTGTGATCAACAGCGCCACGACCAGCGGCACTACTGTCATCTTCAAGCCGTTGAGCCAGAGCCCGCCCACGGGCTGAGCAACTGCAGTCAGGGTTTCACCCAGACCCGTCCCCGCGCTGACCATGCCAAGGGAAAGGCCCAGAACCAATGCAACGAGGATAAGCAGTGCGGGCATGGCGCTTATCTGGCGCTAATCCTCTGGCTTGTCACTCTTCTTCTTACGGGAATGATTAGCATAAAGAAGCGCCGCCATTACCGCTGCTGATCCAATACCAATGCCAATCCCCGCTTTCAGCCGGGCCGCACGCTTTTCCTCTTCTGACTGGTTGTCATCAGGTGTTTCGGACTTAGAAACCATGAAAATACCCCGCAAAACTGTTCATAATATGCGTTTCTTAACTCGCCTGGCCTGTCAATTAGGTCGCGTTGAGATTAAGCCAAGGTGAATCGAAATAACGGTAGGCAGAGGCAGGTGCCGAAATGCCTTAGTCGCGCGACGTCAGACTTGCTTGATTATTTAGGGCTTTGATGTCATCCCGCTATGGGGTATTCACCCCTTGTGAAAGACACAATGATGCAAGCCGCATCTTATGATGCTCCGTTAACGACGCTGATCATGTACAGCCCGATTGCGTCTGTCGTTTCCAACCCGCGCCTGCACGACAATCCTATTGTTGCCTGCAACCAAGCGTTTATGGATCTGACGGGGTATTCCGAAGACGAGATCGTCGGTCGCAATTGCCGCTTTCTTTCCGGCCCGGAAACGGAACCCTGGCTGACGGAGCGGATCACGGTATCTGTTAAAGAGCATAAGCCAGTGCTGGTGGAAATCTTGAATTATAAGAAAGACGGAACGGCATTTCGCAATGCAGTGCTTGTCGCGCCGACGTTTGACAACAACGGCGAGCTTGAATTTTTCCTCGGTTCCCAAGTTGAACTGGATGATAATGCGATTGGCGCTACGTCGATCCGGCGACGGGAATCCTCACGGCTGGTCCAGTCTCTGTCACCGCGTCAGCGCGATGTGCTGGTCGAAATGGCCCACGGTCAGTTGAACAAGCAAATTGCTCACAAATTGGGCTTGAGCGAAAAGACGGTGAAAATGCACCGGTCGCTGCTCATTCAAAAGCTGGGCGTGCCAACGTCAGCGGATGCTGTGCGGATTGCTGTTGAGGCTGGGCTTTAACCGCTACCTGCCGATCCAGGCTCCTTCGCTTTAGCCACTACTTCCCGATCCATTGGCCTGAATTGCGAAACTCGGGCCGAATATCCGATTCTGGCAGGGCCCCCGAAACATACCGGTTATCCTGCGCCACGGGTCGTTCAGGGGCAGAGCGCTGCTGGCCCGCGCGGCCCAATGCGGCTTGTTGGGCGAGCAAGCTCTCATTTGCTTTGGCCTGAACGGCGGCGAGGCTGCCGTCGGTGTCCGGAAATGGCGTCGCGCCGCCTGCAATCACTACTGGCGAACCAAGTGCGGGGATATACGGCTGAATCGGATGTGCGCGCGGGCCAGGTGTAGGCTCACGGCCCGTATAGCGCGCATAGAACGCCCCCGGTTCCCCTGCGCGCGTGCCCCAACGGTAGAAAATATGCGCGCCGATAATCGCCGTCGCGGTCAGGCTTTTGTTCCAGTAGGGGTTCACGGCCAGCGTGTGATAATGGGTGGCAGTGCCCACTTGCGGGAACACATAACCCGCCAGCGCGACTCGCGCGATCCGGCTGGCCTGCGCCCAGACATTGCGGTTGGGCACACGTGCCATTGATCCATCGCAAGCAAAGGAAAACTGGCAAAGCCGGTCGCCCCGTTCGGTTCCTTGGTAAACCACATCGCAGACTGTGTTGGGATAGGCCGGGTGGCGCACGCGGTTCAGCACCACTTGCGCAACCGCCCGCTGGCCGTCCTCTGACTCGCTGGCGGCTTCATAATAAATCGCTGCAGTCAGGCAAAGCTGTGACCGCAGCGAATCCGTGCCGCTTAACCCGCGAAATGCGTAGGCTGTCGCGGCCGGACCAGGCAACAGCGCACTGTTCATCAGCGCAGGCAATGGCACTGTCGGGATCGCTGGCATCACGCCGTCTGTCGGCGCCGGAAGGCCGGCGAGCGCCGGATCAAAAGGGGCGAGAGCCGCCGGATTGGTCACAGCGTCTAGCGCAGGCAAGTCTGCAAGGTCAAATTCCACAGGCACCAGCGGCGTCGTGGTCAGGCGCGGGGCCAGCACACCTTCGGCCATCGGATCAATTGCAACTGTTACTTCGCGCCCACGAAACCCAGGCACAATGCCCATTGAGGACGCCACAGGAACGCAGGACGCCACAAAAAGCATCAGATAAACTGAAGCCAGTCGCTTGATGGCCCCCACCGGGAGCACAACGCGCGGTGTCATCCGCATGGCTGCCATGGCTGCCCACTATCCTGTTTTAACTCGCCCGAATCGGGTTGTGATCCACACATATGCGCGGATTTGCGCCTCTGTCGTCCCTTGAATCCGCACTGTTCCGTGGCGGGACAGTGGTTCGCTTACAGATTAACTGCTTCAGGGCGGTGCATGATCAGGCTTAACGGCGTGCTACTGCAGGCCCCGCTCGGCAACCTTCAGTGATCTGGACCGGTTGCGGTAAAAGCCCGGGGCCCAACGTGCGAAAAACCAAAGCCGACGCGCCGTCTTGCCCACGCGCGTGTGGACAGCATCACCTGCCACAGCATCCCAAGCCGCCTCAGCAACCATGGATACCGGCGAAATCTCCATCCCGGCATCTGACACAATGTCCCGCGTGCTGCGGTTGCTATCAAGCGAAATGCTGTCGAGGATCGGCGTATCAATGAAACTGGGCATGAGTGACCGGACTTTGACCCCGTATGGGTGCCATTCCTGATCAAGCGATTCCGTCAGCCCGCGCACGGCAAATTTGCTGGCGCAATAAACTGACATACCCGCCGCACCCATGATTCCAGCAGCAGACGCTGTGTTCAGCAGGCAAGACCCCGGCGTTTGTTTCAAATAGGCAAAGCCTGCTTTCGCGCCGAACAGCACGCCTTTGATGTTCACGTCGATGACCAGATCATCATCCTCAATCGTCGTTTGTGCCAGCGGCCCGCCGCGGCCAACGCCTGCATTGTTGAACAGCACATCCATCCGCTGGCCTGCCGCTGCCCAAAACTCGGCAAGGGCCCGGTCCCAGTCCGCACGGCTGCGCACATCGAGGCTATGGGAAGAGCTTTGCCCCGCCGGGATCATCGCTGCAGTTTGCGCCATACCTGCACTGTCCACATCAGCCAGCCCGACGAACCAGCCTTTGTTGGCGAAATAAACGGCAACTGCGCGGCCAATGCCAGACGCGCCACCTGTGATGAAAATTGATTTACGAGCGGCCATAGTTTTTCCCCGGAGTTTTGTTCTTGAGTCTTTGATGCGGCTTAGCCAATGGATTGCCGCATGACGTTGCGCAAGGCCTTCCTCTGTCTGGCATTTTTTGCGGCTGCCTGTTGTCCGGGCGCTGCGTGGGCAGAAGTGATCGTCAGTTTTTACTCGCATGATTTCGGGTCCAGCTTTCCCCACGCGTTCATCACAGTCAAAGGCACGCTTGATCGCGGTGGCGGCGTGGATGCCAACTACGGCTTCACTGCCAAATCAGTGACGCCTGCCATCCTGATGGGTTCAGTCATCGGCGTCGTGGAAACCAGCAAGCCGGGCTATGTGGCGGCAAGTGACCGTCAGTTCGGGGTGAAGGTCAGCGACGCGCAATATGATGCGCTGGTGGCCCTAGTAGCGCAGTGGCGGGCGCTTCCGGGCAAAAGCTATAGCTTGAACAAGCGCAATTGCATTCATTTTGCCGGGGCGGCGGCGCAGCTGCTTGGCCTCAAAGTCGTTTATGATCCCAAACTGATGAAAAAGCCCAAAAGTTTCATGTTGTCGATCATCGCGCTTAATCCCCAGTTGAAAGGAACTTAGCATGGCTGACCTTGTCCTCACGCAGCGCGATGGTGGCATTCTGACAGTGACGCTCAATCAGCCGGAAAAGCGCAACCCCATTTCCGCGCGGGACATGGTCGACGCCCTGTGCGCGGCAATGGAGGCGGCGGACGCGGATATGTCTGTGCGGGTGGTGATCCTCACAGGCGCTGGCACGGCTTTTTCCAGCGGCGGCGATGTGAAGGGCATGAAAGCCGATGCTTTGAAATCTGGTGGCGGCGGCACCCGCGCGGCCAATCCGGCCGATACGCGCCGCAATTATAAATGGGGCATCCAGCGGCTTCCGCTGATGTTTCAGGCGCTCGAAGTGCCTGTCATTGCCGCGATCAATGGCGCTGCGATTGGCGCAGGCTGCGATCTGACCTGCATGTGTGACATCCGCATTGCTGCCGAGAGCGCGAGATTTGCCGAAAGCTTTGTGAAGCTTGGCATCATTCCAGGAGACGGCGGCGCGTGGTTGCTTCCCCGGATTATTGGCTTTTCCAAGGCGACTGAACTGGCGCTAACGGGCGAAATGATCGACGCGGCAGAGGCGCTGGCGATTGGCCTGGTCTCACGCGTCGTGCCAGATGCTGATCTGATGGCAACGGCGCGGATGGTGGCTGACAAAATCGCTGCTAACCCGCCCCACGCCGTCCGCATGACCAAGCGTCTGCTGCGCGAAGGGCAGACTGCGGGGCTGGCCAATATCCTGGAAATGTCAGCCGCGATGCAAAGCGTGGCGCACACAACAGCGGATCATGATGAAGCGATTGATGCGTTTATTGAACGGCGCACGCCTGTGTTCAAGGGCGAGTGATCATCAATAATGATACCGGCATTGGGCGATTTCACACGCCTGAGCATCGCCTTTGCCCGTCACTCGGTAGACCAGCCGGTGTTCCTGATTGATCCGGCGTGACCACCATCCCGCCATATTGCCGCCAAGCGGCTCGGGCTTACCCGTTCCTTTGAAAGGATGCCGCCGACATTC
>JANPCO010000054.1:0-2253 GCA_031430995.1 Sphingomonadales bacterium
TACCGGCGTGCCTTGCGTGGTCGACTTAGCGGCGATGCGCGATGCGATTGCCAAACTTGGTGGCGATACGTCCAAAATCAACCCGCTGGTGCCTGTTCACCTGGTCATTGACCACTCGGTGATGGTCGATGAATTTGGCCACCCCAAGGCGTTCGAACAGAATGTGGAAATTGAATATTACCGCAACGGCGAACGGTATGACTTTCTGAAATGGGGCAGCAAGTCCCTCTCCAACTTCAAAGCTGTCCCTCCTGGAACAGGCATTTGCCACCAAGTGAACCTTGAACATATCGCGCAAGCTGTGTGGACCAGCCAAGCACCTGACGGGAAAACCATTGCCTATCCCGATACGTGCGTTGGCACTGATAGCCACACGACGATGATCAATGGCCTTGGCGTGCTGGGCTGGGGCGTCGGTGGTATCGAAGCTGAAGCCGCGATGCTGGGCCAGCCCGTTTCCATGCTGATCCCCGAAGTCGTGGGCTTCAAGCTGACCGGGGCGATGATGGAAGGCATCACAGCGACTGACCTTGTGCTGACGGCCACGCAGATGCTGCGCGCGCACGGCGTTGTCGGGCGATTCGTGGAATATTACGGGCCGGGGCTGGCATCGCTCAGCCTGGCTGACCGCGCAACGTTGGCCAATATGGCGCCAGAATACGGGGCCACCTGCGGCTTCTTTGGCATTGATGACAAGACGCTTGATTATATGCGGCTAACGGGCCGCAGTGATGAAGCCGTGGCGCTGGCTGAAGCCTATGCCAAGGCCCAAGGCCTTTGGATTGACCCCGCAGCCGCTGACCCGATTTTCACGTCCACGCTCGAACTTGATATGTCGACTGTTGTGCCAAGCCTGGCCGGGCCAAAGCGCCCGCAAGACAAAGTGATCCTAACTGAAGTTGACGATGTGTTTAATGACGGCCTTGGCCGCGCGGCAAAGCGCGTTGCCGTTGACGGCGCAGCGCATGACATTGGCGACGGTGATGTGGTGATTGCGGCCATTACCAGCTGCACCAACACATCCAACCCCAGTGTGCTGGTCGCCGCAGGGCTCGTCGCGCGCAAAGCCAATGCATACGGCCTTCGCCCCAAGCCGTGGGTGAAAACGTCGCTTGCCCCGGGCAGCCAAGTGGTGACCGATTATCTTGACCGTGCAGGCCTTTCGGCAGATCTGGACGCTGTCGGATTCAATCTCGTCGGCTATGGCTGCACCACGTGCATTGGTAATTCCGGACCGCTGGCAGAACCGATCAGCAAAGCGATCAATGGCAATGATATTGTCGCGGCGTCGGTTATCTCCGGCAACCGCAACTTTGAAGGCCGCGTGTCGCCTGATGTGCGCGCAAACTTCCTCGCTTCGCCTCCGCTGGTGGTTGCCTATGCGCTGAAAGGCACGGTGACTGAAGATTTCACGACCACGCCAATTGGCCAAGCGACCGACGGCAGCGATGTTTACCTGAGAGACATCTGGCCCACCAACGCCGAAGTCACGTCAGCGATGAACGCCAACATTGACCGTGCGATGTTCACAGCCCGCTATGACAATGTTTATCTGGGCGACAAGCATTGGCAGGCCATCAATGTTGAAGGCTCCGAAACCTACCAATGGCGTACAGGCTCTACCTATGTCGCCAATCCGCCTTATTTTGACGGGATGAGCATGACGCCAGCCCCTGTCGCGGATATTGTGTGCGCAAAGCCACTCGCCATTCTGGGCGATTCGATCACCACCGACCATATTTCGCCAGCGGGCAGCATCAAGGCAGATTCGCCTGCAGGCCAGTGGTTGATGGACCGTCAAGTCCCCAAGGCGGATTTCAACAGCTACGGCGCGCGGCGCGGCCATCATGACGTGATGATGCGCGGCACCTTTGCCAATATCCGCATCAAGAATGAAATGGTTCCCGGCATCGAAGGCGGGATGAGCAAATACGGCGGCGAAACCATGTCCATTTATGACGCTGCCATGCGCCACAAGGCGGACGGCTCACCGTTGGTTGTGATTGCCGGCAAGGAATATGGCACAGGGTCCAGCCGTGACTGGGCCGCCAAGGGCACCAACTTGCTGGGCGTACGTGCCGTCATCGTCGAAAGCTTCGAACGCATTCACCGCAGCAATCTTGTAGGCATGGGTGTGCTGCCGCTGCAATTCATGAACGGCGACACGCGCGGTTCGTTGGGTTTGACTGGGGAAGACAGCTTTACCGTTGTCGGCGTCGCTGACCTGAAGCCGCGCCAGACCGTTGAAGTGCT
>JANPCO010000055.1:0-2188 GCA_031430995.1 Sphingomonadales bacterium
AGAAGTTTCTCAAGATCGTCTTCGCCACTTCCACCCTCCTCCTCGCCACCCCCGCCTTCGCCCAGACCATCGCCATTACAGGCGGCAAAGTGGCTATTGGCGATGGCAGTGCGACAATCGAAAATGGCACTGTCATCATCACCGCTGGCCGGATCACTGCTGCTGGCGCTGGCATTGCCATTCCGCCGGGTGCGCGGCGGATTGATGCCAGTGGCAAATGGGTGACGCCTGGCATCGTTGCGGGCTTTTCGCGCATTGGCATGTCTGAAGTGGAAGGCGTGGACCCGACTAATGACACGTCTGCGCCGCGCTCTCCCTTCTCCGTGGCCATTGATGCCGCAGACGCCGTGAACTCCCGATCAGTGGCAATTGCGATCAGCCGCACCGGCGGCGTCACCCGTGCCATCATTGCGCCTTCGACGGCACAATCTATCTTTGCGGGCCAAGGCGCCATCATCGATACCGGCGCAGATTTCGATGCCATCACCAAGCCGCGTGCGTTCCAGTTCATGGAATTTGGCGAAGGGGCGGCAGGCGAAGCAGGTGGCAGCCGGTCCGCCGCTTGGGCCTATTTCCGCAATGCCGTTCAGGAAGCGCGCGATTACCGGCTGGGCCGCAGCGGCGATGACCGGTTTTTGAAACGCCCCGACGCAGCAGCACTTCTGCCTGTCATTGACGGGCTGATGCCGCTGATGATCCATGTCGAAAGTGCAACAGACATCATCAAAGTGTTGAAACTGAAACAGGAAATCCCCGCCATCCGCCTCGTCCTGGCAGGCGTGGGTGAGGGCTGGGAAGTGGCAGACCGGATTGCGGCAGCCAAAGTGCCGGTTGTGCTTGACGCTCTGTCGGACTTGCCCGACTCGTTCGAAACGCTCTCCGCCACTCAGTCCAACGCAGGGCGGCTGCGCAAGGCCGGGGTGATGGTCTCGCTTGGGTCGCTCAACCGGTTTGAAACCTTGCAGGCGCGCACCCTGACGCAGGACGCGGGCAATATGGTTGCGCTCACGCGGGTTCCCGGCGCGACGGGGCTAAGCTGGGCTGAGGCACTGGCCAGCATCACGTCACGCCCAGCCGAAATGGTTGGCATGGGTGCAGAGATTGGCAGCCTGAAGGCCGGTCGCCGCGCGGATGTGGTGATCTGGGACGGCGATCCACTGGAATTAAGCAGCGCTGCCACGCAAGTGTTCATTGACGGCATTGATCAGCCGCTGGGCAACCGCCAGCTGCGGCTGCGCGACCGGTATCGCACCGCCCCTGAAGGTGCTTTGCCGAAAGCCTATGATCGTTGATCGAAGCATCAAAGCCTTCGTATCCACGGTGGTTAGGTAGGATTAAAATCCGCAGCATGTAGGATCAATAACAAGGGCGCGGTTGAACCGTATCGGCCCACACTTATCTGGGAGGAGGAACGTTTAGAGGCTGGAGCAGTAGAGTGAATTTGAAAACTATGTGCCTCTTTCTTTGCGTCTCTGTCCTGTGCGCCCCTGCCTTTGCCCAGGCTGTTTCCAGTGGCGACAGTGAAGGGGATGGTCAAAGCGAAATTGTCGTCACGGCTGAACGCATCAAAGGGTCTGTTGAAAGCGAATTTCCGCCTGAACTGATCCTGGATCAAGCGGCCATCGAAAGCTACGGCGCGTCGAGCGTTACTGACTTGCTTGCTGCTTTGGGCAATCAGACACAATCAACACGGTCGCGGGGCTCCGGCGGGTTTCCGGTGGTGCTGCTGAATGGTCGCCGGATATCGGGTTTTGCCGAAGTGCGCGATTTGCCGCCCGAAGCCATCCGCCGCGTTGAAGTGCTGACTGAGGATGTCGCCATCCGTTACGGATTTTCACCCGGGCAGCGCGTTGTCAATTTCATCCTGAAGGAGGATTTTGCCGCCCTTTCCGGCGAAGTCGAATATGGCGGGCCAACCGCAGGCGGGCGCAGTGAGACAGAGCTACAGGCCACTTATCTGAAAATCACCAAGCAAGGCCGCATCAACTTATCCGCCCAATATGACCGTGACACGAAGCTGGAGGAGCGCGAACGCCGCTTGGTCCCGGCCAGTGCTGACCAAAGCGGACTGCGGACGCTGCTGCCATCAACAGACGCAGTCCAGTTGAACGGCACGGTAAGTCAGGCCTTGTCTGGCACCGTCAATGCATCACTCAATCTGCGCTATGATGACAGCCGGACAGCCTCT